>JAIQGI010000018.1 GCA_020072565.1 Terriglobia bacterium | reverse complement strand
CTATGGTATGCACTATCGTTACAGATAAGTATTCGATATCGCTAACGATTCGAGGCTCAAAACGGCCCGGCTGCCCGATTTCAGGGCAATGCGGCTGGACGCGTTAGTCATTTCCAGTACCGTGGAAATCGAGGCTAGTGTAACTTGACGGGAAGAGGCTTGTCCCCATCAGATCCAACCCCTGACTCAGGTCTAGCGGGCACGGTCTTGAACCCGTAATCAGATCCCGGTTTTTGTGCGCCTGGGCGCACCCAAGACGTGGGTCGCGGCTGCCAGACTCAACCCGGCTCATGTCTCCCAACATCGCCCCGATTTTCATGTGTCGCAGGGTGCGTCAAGGCGCATGAGGGAACTTTCCGAGATTTTCCTCAGATGCATGCGCTCCGGTATGCCAGAAATGTAAGCCAGCGGATCGCTGAACGAACGATATCGAATGCCGCGAAAGCGGGCGGTATTCCACTGGTCGGGTGGACTACAGTGAAGCCGGCAATAAGCTCCAGCGGGCATCTGCCAGTACTCCTCGCCGTATTTCCTGAAACCATAGAGCAACGCGCTGTAACGCCGCATTCGGACGGCACGGCCGAGATTTGCGGATTGGCTCGCGTAGACATTCAGTGCTGCCTCGGCCTTCTCGCTCACACTCGAGCAGTCAACCACCTGGTTTGTGAGAATAGGAGTCAGAGGAACTTGAAGCTGGTACACACGCAGGATGGCATGGGACAGATCTATGCCCTCCCCGGAAAGCAGTCGAGCCAGACCATGCGCGACTTTATGATGCTCCGGATGAAAATCCACACGCGAAGGGGCATAGATGATCTGGGGTGAGACTTGTCGCAGCAAGTTGAGCAGCGGCGTGCGCAGCTGATCGAAAGTCCAGCCTCCCTCCATCAGTCCGAACCATTCGTAGCGGTTCACCCGCAAAGCTCCTGCAGCCGCTTGCGCCTCTTTCTCCCTCCGCCTTCTCATTTGCCCGGGATCGAGCCCACCCGCCCGGGACTTCGATCCGTCGGTGACAAAAGCCAGGCAGACCGTATCGCCGCTCATGATGTGCAATAGGATGGTTCCGGCACAGCCGACGGTTTCGTCATCCGGATGGGGCGCAATCACCAGGACCCGCCGGCCGCCCCCGGGCACGCATCGCGAGACGCGGGAGCGCACCACAGGTCGGATGGCGGCAAATCCCGCGTACCAGAGAACTTCGGCTACCGGATCCGATGCGGCCGCCAGTTTCAAATCACATCCCCTTCTGCGCCGGTCACAAACCAGCCGCCGGCTATCAGGTCGGAAATCGTGGATGAGTAGGGAATGACCGAAAAATCGAATCCGTGCCGCCCTTTCCAGAAAGCAGCCTGCAGGAATTGGCCGCACAGAGGTGAATCCGGCATCACGAGTGCCGCAAGGCTCCGTGCACCCCGCCCGGACACCTCATCAACGGCATGGCTCACAAGCGCTCTCAACGTGACCGTATCTTCCGGAGCGACGAAACAATCAACGATGGCGGCCCGCACCATGCCCGCTTCTTGTGCAATCCGAAAGACGATGTATCCCAGCGGTTGATCTTCACGGCTTGCCAGAATCAACTGTTGCTCCACACCGGGCATGTCAAGGTAGCGCCACTGTACCCAGGCGCGGTCCCGGATTGCAAGAATGCCGTAGGCGGAAGAAAGCCTCTCCCACAGCCGGTCAAACTGGCCGCCGGCACGCCGGACGCGCTCTAATCGGATCCTCCCTGCGGCGGAGCCGAAATCCGAATCCTGCTCTTTGGGAACGCGAATCCGGTTGAACAGTGAATCAGCTCTTGTCCAGATCCGCGTACCGGGAAGGCGGAATCGCTGTGCCAAAGAGGCGAACGGTCTGATCCAACGCTTCACCCAGAGGAGCCGGGCAACGGGCTGCCATCCGAGCCTTTCGCGCACCGAGCCCCAGCCGCCGTAATGGAACCCTATTTGGAACGGGGCTCCAGCCCGTCCCCAGACCTCATTGGCCCGTCGCCCCAGTGCTGACAGGATTCCCTGGCGGCGGTACCCGGGATGTGTCATTGCGTCACAACCATGGGGGATAAGGAACTCCCGGTCGCAAACTTTGAATCGGACGGGCGTCACTGCATAGTGGCCTACAATTTTGCCATCGGCCACTGCAACCCACTCATTTTCGGCTTGTGTCGGAAGAGAGCGCAGTTTCCACTCCCAGTACCCCTCGGCCACAAGGCGACCGAAGACGCTTCGAAACAAGCCCGTAACTCCTTGTTCATCGCCGGACTGAAAGCATCGGATTACCCAGGATGGCGTTTTGGATGAAGGGTTCACAGTTCGTGTCCCGGTTCATGCGCAGCGCAGTTTTTCACTCTGTCCGCCGGTGTTATAGCAATAGTATGAGTCGCAGCATATCTCATTTCGTGAGCAAATCCCGATCTCAATCGGCAGAGGGCTCTACTGAAAAACGCGAAGACCGATTGTCAGTCATTGAAATCCCGTTGCAGTCATAACATGTGCATGATAATTACCAAGGCTATTCCCTAGCGAGAATCAGGGTAAACCCTGAAATCGAAAAGTGGCGGGAAGCGGCTTCCGATATTTCCGCCCTCCAGTCTGCCGTCGAGAGCCTTGCCAATACATATGCCAAAGCGCTGTCGAGAGGCACTTATCAGGGAATTTTTCCATGACTGGAAGCGTCGATGTTCTGTTCAGCGAAGCCGGCATGCGCGAGAAACAACAGTGTCCATGCTTTATTTGTTCCTGATTCAAACGCTTGCAGGATTCCAGCTTCATGATGGGAAAATGGCAAACGCACTGGCGCACCAGTTGCAGGGTTTTTGAGAGGTGAGATGAACAAATAAGTCTGAAAGGGGAAAGACATGAATCGCATTGAGAAGTCAGTCAAAATCCTGGTAATTGCCCTGATGATCATGGCATTCCAGCAGACATCAGTGCCCAGGGCGGCGGCATTGCAGCAGCCGAGCGCCCATCATGACAACACTCCCGTGCAAACCGGTTACGCCGTCGTTACGCCCACCTCGGCAGCCACGGCAGGCCTCGTGGTCTTTGAAACGTTCGGCAAAAGGCGAGGCACCGACACCACCCAGGCCGGTGTTCTTCCTGCGAACATGACCATGCATGCCATCCTGGTTGTGAGCACAAGCGGCCGCCTCTCCCGCAATCTGGGAGTCGCCATTGCGAACCCGGGGCCCACGGCTGCCCACATTACGCTGTCATTGCGTGATGATGGCGGAGCAACCTTGGCAACGGAGACTCTTACGGTGAACTCACTGAACCAGACGGCCAAATTCGTCACGGAGCTTTTCAGTTCCCAGCCGTCCGTCCCTAGCGATTTGACCGGCACCCTGGACATCTCCTCGGATCTGCCGGTCGCAGTCATCGGCCTGCGTTTCCGGGGACAGAACTTCAGCACTCTCCCTGCCACCAACTTGTCGGTACCAACACCTGTCCCCGTGATCAGCCCGGGCATCGGTGGGCCCGCGGCAGTCATCCTTCCACAATTCGCCGCGAGAGGCGGATGGGAAACGGAGATTGTCCTTGCCAACACAGGAGCTTCAGCGATTACGGTCCGCGTGGATATCTTCGGACAGAATGGCCAGCCGCTGGTAGCAGATCTTAACGGGACGTCGGCAAGCAGTTTCGTAGGCATTAACATACCCGCTGGAGGAGTCGTGATCTTGGCGCCTTTGGACGAACACGGCGACAACGATTTTTGAACTCCACCCGACAGCACAGCTCTCCCTCGAGAAACGAGCAGAAAGAGGGGACATTCGTTTTTTCATGTGTCGGCGGTGACCCTGGCACCCGACAGGACGTGCGGAAAGTCGGAATGTCCCCTTTCCCGATGCAGTCCATCCCGGCCAGCTACCGAGAGGATGGATTCACAGCTCGAGTCCCGGTTCGTGGGCGGCGCAGTCTTTCATTCTGTTCGCCAGCGCTCTTGCCATCAGTTTCGCCTGCCCATCGATCCGCGCCTCCACCCACGGCACACGGGTAGCGGCAAACACCGGCGACATGTCGACATCGCCGACCTGCGCCCGGCCCCCCAACATAATCAGCCGGATCTTTGATCGGTCCGATGCCAGGATGGTATCCAAAGGCACTGACGAGGTGAGAGGAATAACTATGAGGTCCGCGGGAACGCCAAGCCGCAACGCGCCAGCGTCGGACAACTTCAACAGCGTTGCCGCGTCGACCGTTACCATGCGCAACAGGTCGGCCGCACTCACATAGTGATGCGTCGCGGCATAATTCATTTCAGTGAGCAGATCGCGCTCCCCGCTCAGGCGCGAGTCGGTTCCCAGCGCGACACGCCGGGCATCGGTGAACGCGGAAACATCGGCTGTAGCACCCAGAAGGAAATCGTTGGAAGAAGGACACCAGATCAGTGCCCCACCCCTGTGGATCAGCGTCGCCTGCTCTCTCTTTCCCAGCCCCACGCCATGAACAATCAAGGTGTTTGGCCCCACGCAATCCCAGCGGTCCAATTGGGAAAACTCGCCGGCAGCTGCGACGTCCGTACCCTCGGAGGCATGGATGATCCATGGCCAATCCTCGGGAGTCCTCCGGCATTCACGCTTGACCGCCTCGCCATCGATCAGCAGCGAGTGACTGAACCGGTAGCGGCGGACCACTCGGACGGGGAATCCGCGCCGCAATTGGCGATATAGCGGATTATGATGACAGACGGTTGTCACACCGCTGAGCAGGTTCTTGACAGCTCCCAATAGCAGCCGGTCCTTGAGGGGAATGGACATGGCGGCGGATAGGGTGGGATCTGTTTCGAAGTGAGGCTGAAAATCGGCGATCCAATCACGAGCATTGGCGTACTGATCCCGCCATTTCATGCGTGGAAAGTTGTTGAGCTCCAGGTGGTCATGTGCGTTGATGAGTCCCGGCAGGACGAGAGCATCGCCGAGTTTAATAACAGTGTCTTTCGGTTCAGGTGCGCAGTTCAAACCCGCAACCCGGCCTTCGGCGACTCGAAGCGAGGATAGGATTGTGCCGCCGGGGCCGTAGCCGTGCGCTTGCAGGAAGGTTATAGGGCGGGGTGGGAAGAACCGCATGGGTCAATCCGGTTTGCAGGCGCGAATGACCAGCACAGCCGGGCAGCCCTGCCATTCGCGCCCGAAATCAATGCGAGGCTCACGCACATCGTCAATTCTCAAACCGGCGGCCGCGCAGGCGGCTACGTGATCGGAGTAGAGGTGCGTGTAATGCGGAACCACATATTCTCGCCGGTTCTCGCCTCGGAAGGTCCTCTCCCAGCCCAGCCATGATCCGATAGGATGAAAGTCGGAATAGACGACTGTACCTTTTGGGGCCAACACCCGGCTGATCTCGAACAACGCACGCCGCAAATCCCTTATGTGGCCGACCGCCAGGCCACAGGTGACGATATCGAACTTGCCTGCGCGCAGGCTCAGCGAAAGCAGATCGGCTTGCACCAGATTTGCCGCATTGGCTCTGGCGCGCGCGAGCATGGGGGCCGATGCATCCAGTCCGACTATCGGTTGCGCTTTGTGCTGCATCAATATCTCGAGATACCGGCCGCTTCCACATGCCAGATCAAGCGCAGCGCGTCCCTCAACATCCGGCATCATCTCGAGAACGGCCTGCTCTTCCAGTGCCATCAATTGGTTATGAGCCCGTGCAGGGTAACTGGGTGCCCAGCGGGCATAGGCCTCGGCAACACTGAGTCGAGTCCGGCGAACAAACAGGCACTCCATCCAGTGAAACATGGGTCAAAAGCCCGCGGTCTCGGGGCGTTGATAGTGAAGGAGCTTTTGGAACACACGCAGCTCCACGGGGAAGCCATAGACTCCAGTATGATAGCGCCACGCGCTTGCCGCCCGGAGTAAGGCGCGGTGGCCTCCGTTCAGGCTCGCATTGGTCCGGGTTGGGTAGTATGCGTTGAGCACTTGTTCGAAATCCCTGATTTTGCGTCGCAACCCCTCTCGAAGCCAGGGCACACGGGCGTGACGCCGGCATGAAAACTCCATCCAATCTGCGCTCACCCACTCCTCCAGGGTTTCCGGAAAATCGAAACCGCCGGCCACAGCCGCACGATACAACTCCCCGTCGAGAGGGACTGGCGTGTAATTGTAGAGGATGATCTCACTCGCAGGATTCACTTTCTTGAGACGGCGGATAAATCCGAACGTATTGCGGACATCGGCCTCCGCATCAGGGGGATTCCCGACAACGAAAGAGAACTCGGGCACAACTCCATATTCCCTGGTTTTCGCGGCTATTTCGAGCGTCTGCGCGGGAGTCATGGAACCCCCTTTGCGCATGCGTTGAAGTGTCCCCGCAGTGGCTGATTCCGCCCCCATAAAAACCATTTTCAGTCCGGAGTCTCGCATGGAACGCCAGGTTGCCTCTGAATACTTCAGCAGGGTGTCGATTCGTGCCTCCCCCCACCAGGAGAGTCGCAGCGGGGCAATGCGCGCTGCAACCTCGGCAACACGGGCTTCGTGAGTGAAGAAATTGTTGTCATAGAACTCGATTGCGTTCACCTGCCAGCGTCTTACATAGAGCCTGGCTATTTCTGCGACCAACTCGGCCGGCTGCGGCAGCCAGCGCCCATCCACCATGTTTACGACCGCACAGAAGTTGCACTGGAAAGGGCACCCGTAACTTGAGTGGTGGCCCAGGGTGCGGGAGCCGAGAAATGTGCTCCGTACGTATTGGAGCATATCAATCCTGTGATAGGGAAACGGCGGCAAGGTTTCCGGGTGTGGAATCGCAGCCGGCGGATTTTCAATCACGGTCCCATTGCGGTCGCGATACGCCAGCCCATCCAAGGTTTTCAGGTCTCCATTGCGCTCGAGGAGATCCAGAAACTGCAGAAACACCAATTCACCGTGGCCTTGTATCACGCAGTCTACAGCCGGTGATCTCAAGCAAGAGGACGCATGGAGAGTCGGGAAGTATCCTCCCCAGACGACGGTCAACTGCGGGTATTCAGTTTTTAGCGCCCGGCACTCGGGGAAGGCTTGCAGCAGTTGCGGTCCCGGCATGACCGTGACCGCTAGAACGCCCGCTCCCTGACGTACCTGTTCGCGGACAAGACGCAAGGGCTCAGGCGAGGCATTCCCGTCGACAATGTTGTATTCGTATCGCCCTTCCAGAACCGCCCCAAGAGCCAGGAGAGACATGGGCAGAATTTTCTTGCCTGAAGAATTACTCCTGGGATTGTAAAGAATAATCCTGGGCTTCATCGGTGGTCTCGCGGCACAACAGTCGTACGTTCAAAGTCGAAGAGAATGTGGTCACCAAAGCGGCCGAAGATCCAGGTTGCTGCCGTGAGAGTTTCAAGCCGGCGCAGCAGGTGGTGGAGATGTCTCCGCCGCGTGATCGCCTCTTGGAGATAGGAAGGCGGCAGGAACACTCCCAGACCCAGCAGGCGCCGGAGCCTGAACTGGGGGCTGAAGATTCGCCGTAAAGTTCCGACAGATGGATACCATACGCCGATGCTCCCATTGCCGATGCGGGCCGCTCTTCCTCCCTGCAATCGTCTGCGGAAAGCAACCTGCGGCTGCAGGCGGAGCATGTACCAGAGTATCTCCCAAAAACACCAACGGCCCATCAAGACCATGATCAAATGCCCACCTGGCCTTATCCTTTGAGCCAGCATCCCTGCGAGAGGACCCAGATCCGAGACGCAGTTTAACCCTCCAAAATTGGACAGCGCCCCGTCAAACTTGAAGTCCGGCCAACCGGCGAAGGGGCTGGCAAGGTCCAACTGCAGGAACTCAATCTTGTCGGACATGCCGTGCAAAACGGCCTTGCGCCCCGCCGTTTCCAGCATTGCGGAAGAGCCATCCGTCGCCAGGACGCGTACTTTTCTGCCGGCCAGCCAGACTGCGTCCTCACCCGTGCCGCAGTTCAGTTCCAAAACATGAGCGCCCGGCTGAAAAATCCCTTGCAGATTGCGCCAGATGATCTGCCTCAATTCACGGCCGATCATGGTATCCGTGAAAGAGCCGTCGTAGCTTTCTGCGATTTCATCAAACGCCTGAAGGCTCATGATCGCACCGCCCCTTGCCTGTCTCGCCGACTGCCACGCGCGCCTCGATCCACCTCACGGTGCGTCATCACCATTCCCAGTCTGCCGACGAGCGTGGCAGCTGCCGCCTTGGCCAGTCGAAAAAGGTGGGGGCCTGTGTTGCGCTCTCGTTGCAGGGCGACTGAGTTCACTATCCAGCGGGTGGCAAAGGAATAGAATCGCCGGGAGTGGCGCCCGCGCACCCCGAGATCACGATCGGTCCGAAGCTCCCAGAAAGCGCCATCAAGAATCCGCTCATGCACTGTTTCGTAGTATTCCGTCCCCCTGATGGGATATGCCACCGTGGTCAGGAACGAGTCCGGAGCGCATTCTGTGATGAGATCCAGTGTAGCCTTCAGATCATTCGTATCTTCTCCTTCGTATCCCAGCATGACGAACATCCCAGTCTGAATTCCACGCCGCTTCAAGGCGCGAGCCACAGACCGGACTTGTTCGATCTTCACCCCTCGCCGCATCGCGTCCAGGATTCTCTGGGATCCCGATTCCGATCCCAGCCATAGGCGGCAGCATCCCATTTCCGACAGCTGGTCGATCACCTCTTCGTTGAGGCGGTCGGCGCGGGAAATGCACTCGAAAGGCACCCGGATCCCGCGCCGCTTCAGTTCGGCCGCATACTCGAAAAACCAAGGGTGGTGGATCGTGAACACGTCATCGGCATACCACAGCTGATCCGGCTTATATCGAGCCAGAATATGTTCCACCTCCGAAGCCACGCGTCGTGGCGAGCGTCGTCTATGCGTGTTCCCATAGACCGCGCGGCTGCACCACGTGCAATGATAGGGGCAGCCGCGCGCGCAAATTACGGATACCGAGCCCATGCCGTGATGTGCCCTCCACACACCAAGATACTCATCGATGTCGACGGCGTCGCGATCCGGATCGGGGAGTGAATCCAGATCCTCGATCAGGGGCCGGGGAGCCGTTCGAAAGACCGATCCGTTTTCGCGCCGAAAAGCGATGCCTGAGATCCGCTCAAGGGCGTGGCATCCGGATGTGGCGAGAACCGGCAACAGGTCCTCCAGCACCATTTCGCCCTCACCCAACACGATGACGTCAGCGCCGAGATCCAGATATTCGTTCAGATAGTTGACCGGTTCGGGGCCGCCCAGAATCACGACCGATCCGGCAGCCTTTGCGAGCTGGAGCATCTCGAGGACGGAAAACTTCGTCATGAGCGTACCATAGATGCCTACCGCCGCCGGATGCTCGTGCTCCAGGAGGGTTTTATATTCGGCAAGAGAACCGAAGGTTGCATCGTAGACGCGGGCGTGAAACCCCCGTTGCTTGAGGTACGCAGAGAGGTGCAGGATGCCCAGAGGCGGATACGGCTTCATGACCTTGAGTTCATGAGCATCCTCGTGAAGAAAATGGCCGTGCGTCAGCAGGATGTCCATCTTGTCTACCAGCTTTCAGTCGCCTTCAAGATTGCCTCTGCGCCGGCCGCATCATATCCAGGATCATCTTCTCCACCGGAAATCCATACCAGCGCCTGTGAATGCGCCAGCGACTGACCGCTCGCAACGGCCGGCGCAGGAGGGCGCGGTCACGGCCGAACGCGTATCGCTGATAGAACTTGAAGCGTTCGACTTGCTTCCAGCGTTCGTCGGTGACCCATTCTTCCCTTCCCCGTACGTAATCAAAGTCAGCCCAGGCTTCCAGGGTCTCGGCGAAGCGATACCCATCGCGCACCAGTTCCTCGGCTACTTGAGTACCGGGGTATGGACGGAAATAAAAGATCGACACCTCGAAGTCGGGGCTCATTGCGCGCAATTGCGCCGCCAGATCCAGAGTCTGCCGGACGCTTTCGTCTGATTCGCCCGGGAATCCGACGATAAAATTCAGGATCGCGCCAATGCCGTGGTGCGCGCACTTCGCCGCACTATCGAAGATCTGGGCAATCGAAATATCCTTGCGGATGCGCCGTAGCGTCTCCGGGGAGCCCGACTCCACGCCGATCATCACCCGCTTCAGGCCTGACTGCCTGCACAGTGCCAGAACCCGGTCATCCAACCTGGTACCCTGGTCCGAACGCATCGTCGCGGTCCACTGAGCCTCGAGGCCGTGTGTAAGAAATGCTTCCGCGATCGCCCCGACCCGCTCAGGGCTGGTGAAAAACGTCTCATCCTGAAACGACACCTCCTCGAAGCGGTAGGTGCGATGATGCGAGACAAGCTCGCGTGCCACGCGTTCGGAAGCGAGCCCATACCAGCCGCGCTTATAGAGATTCGGGTCGGCACAAAAAGAACAGCGAAAACGGCATCCCTGCGATGAGACGTAGTCAAACTGGCGTCTTCCTTTGCGCTGGAAGTACTGTTCGATGTCTGCAAGTTTGTAGTCGTGTTCCGGCAGTTCCTGGATATCGCGAAGAGGCCGAGGCGGGTTGACAAATGGAGTCTCCGCTCCCAAGCGGTAAGCGCAGCCGGCAACCCCGTCCAACGGTCTTCCGCATGCCAACCGCTCAACGGTCTCCGCAAAGGTCACTTCGCCCTGTCCAATTACAACCGCATCAATACTGGGTTCTGACAGGCATTGTGCCGGAAAGAGCGACGGGTGCCATCCCCCCCAGATGATGGGGAGCGAGGGCCTGAGGCCTTTGATCGCGCGCGACACGGCAAGAGCATCGCGAATCGGGGCACCGGTCAACACGGTTATGCCCAGGCACACGGCGTCATCGCCCAGGTGCCGCAGAAGCGAACGGACCGGGTCGGGTTCGAGGCGCCCATCCACGATAACCACCTCAAACTTTGACCGGGCAAGGGCCGAACCCACCGCAACCAGAGCAAGCGGCATGGTCCAGAAAACGGCACGCGGGTTATAGAGAACCACTCTCGGGCGCATCACATCTGCTCCGCAGCCAGTGAAGATGCCTCCGGTTGCTCCTCAAACCGGTCCAGACGCCACCGTTGCGCGTGCCAGTCGAGCCAGTGCTTCGGAACCGAAGCCAGCGCGCGCAAATATCCTGCCTGCAAGAAATGCCGGCGCCCGCTTGACGCCCTGACCTTCACCAGGGCCCTTCGCATGCGGAACTCGGCGTGAACCGCACCGTACAGCACACGGTAAAAGGCTTCGGGAAACGGTCCCTGGTATAGCATCGCGAGGTCGTCGCTATCGATCCAGTTCTGCTTGTGCCCTAACTGGTCACGGACGCGTTCATAGAACTTGGTTCCTGGCAGCGGGTATGAAACCGAGATCCCGATGTCGTCGGGCAGAAGCTCCCGGACCATCCGCAGCGTCAGATCGATGTCGGCGCGCGTCTCACCGGGATAGCCGAACTGCAGGAAAAAGCAAGCTTTGATCCCGGCACCGGCAAGGAGGCGCCGCGCCTGACAAATCTGCTCTGTCGTTGTTCCTTTGTCCATTGCATTGAGGATCTTTTGCGACCCGGACTCTGCGCCCAGCCACACGGTATCGCATCCCGCAGCTTTCAGGCCTGCAACGGTGGCAGGCAGCACGAGATCAGCGCGCATCTGGCATTTGAACGGCACGCTGACCCGCTTTCCCCGGAGAAGGCTTCCGTAGCGTTCCACCCAACCCGGCTCCAAGCCGAAGATATCGTCTGTAAACCAGATGTGATCCGGCTGATAAAGATTCAGCAGCCACTCGAGCTCCGCGGCAACGTTTTCGGGTGAACGCGAGCTGAACCGCTGGCCCCAGATCGGCTTCGCACACCAGTTGCAGCGATATGGGCAACCGCGCGTCGTCACCAGGTTCAGCGAGAAGTAGCCATGCCGCGCCCTCCACAGGCGCCGATACCGCGCTATATCCACGAGGTCCCAGGCAGGAAACGGGAGGTCATCCAGCCGGGTAAGGTGGGGGCGGCTCGGGTTACGTCGCACCTCGCTTTCATCCTCCCGCCAGACAAGTCCGGCTACATCTGGGATCGGTACCGGCTCTCGGCCTTCGAGCGCGTCTATCAACTGAACCAGCGTTTCCTCCCCCTCGCCCTGAATGATGTAGTCCGCACCATGATTCAGATATGCTTCGGCATGATCGGTCGCATCGCTCCCGCAAACGATCACGGTGCACAGCCTGCTTTTTGCCGCGCTTATCATGCGGAGCGCTGCCTCTCGCATGCGCGACAGACACATTTTGCTCAGATAGTTGAAATTATCCTCATACAGAACCGCGTAACGCGGCTGGTGGGTGTTGAGCGCGGCAGTCCACTCTTCTTCGCTGTCGGCGAGCATGGCATCGAAAAGTGCGACAGGGTGTCCGCGCCTGCGCAGGCAGGAAGCTGCATAGAGAGTCCCGAGAGGAGGATACGGTTGCATGGCGGCATACAGCTTGGGATCAAAGCGGAGGTAGTAGGACTGACCTAAGAGAATGCGGGTCATGATACCCCCAGCAATTCGCCAACACCCTTATAGGCCGGGCAAACACATCGCAAACACTCCTGCCTCCGGCCCAACCGCTGCTGGTGCCGGAGGTCTTTTCCGGCATGACAGTTCAAGGCTGCCGAGATACGGCCGCCGTCGAAACGCCCCGTGGAAGGAAGGAAAAAACAGGGTCTGAGCGATCCGTCCGTCTCGATCACCGCCGAGAATCGGGGAGCATTGCAGCGCACCGGCGGGAATGGCCGGTAGCCCAATAACGCCGCGAAGTAGTCGTGCATCAGGCGCAGCTTGCTCCCGGTTTCGATTATGTAGCCCAGCTCGAATTCAGCTGCGCACTCCTTTTCTGTTTCCCTGATCACCCGGCCGAACGTGTCGAGATCTTCCTCCCTGAGTGCCATCGATCGGTCGAATTCCCCGCTGCGGGCAAAAGCAGTATGCGTATTCACATCTACTGCAAGAAATGAGTGATGGCACCCCCCCCAGGAACGCGAGAGGCGGATCAGGGCAGGAATCTCGCGATAGTTCGCGCGTTGCACCGTGGTTCTGAAGGTCACGGGAACTTTACCGGCCAGCTTCCCTACCCCCTCCCTTACCAAGTCGAATCCATCGACGCCGCGAATCATCCGGTATGACTCCCCATTCGCTCCATCCAGCGAGACAAATAACTCATCGATGCAGCCTGCCACCGCACCGGCCTGACTGGAAAGCAGGATGCCATTCGTCGCCATGGCCACTTTGAGACCTTCAGCCCTGAACGTGGCCGCGATCGTTTCCCAACGGGGATGCTGCAGCGGCTCGCCCCCTGAGAGCAATATAAAGCGCGTGCCGAAGTGCGACAGTTCACCTGCCAGCTGCCGGACCAATTCCAATGAAATCTCTCCTTGTCCGAAACGCCAGTAGTCACAGCAATTACAGCGGGAATTACATTTATCAGTAAGATGAAGGATGGCCACCGGGAGCGCATGCAGCCGTTGGGAATGAAGATTCAGCAGGGTACGAAGATGCATTATTTCGCGCCTGATCTTAGGGCGTTCATTCGTCTGAACCAACGCCACCAGTATAAGGGTTTGAACCACGCTTAGGAAGGTTCGGAGTAGGGCATTTTTTCGGCAAAATCCCGCGGTGCGGATCAGGAACTCTCATGGACGTCGAGGTTATTTTCTTCAAGCCGACACTGGTATTCCGCTGATACAAGCGTACCGTGGTCGTCGAAATGACCCTTCACCTGGTGCCGGTTGAAGACGACGCTTCCTCCCACGGCGCTCAATGCGGTGAACTTACGGATCTTTCGCCGCATCTCCCAGGCTTCCAGCCGGTCGCCCAGCCGCCCAGAAAGCAGCCATTCGGCGACGTGCTTGAAACTCCGGGGAATAAATCCCGGGTGATATTCAGGCTCATGGTGAAGAGGGTGTTCTGCATTTGGCAGGTAGTGCCTGACCCACAAATTGGCAGCGCGCATCCGTTGGTAGACTGCGAATCCGGAAAGGGGGACCATCTGGACGAATTCATGCGCCACATACACCGTGCGCGGCTCCAAGGAGAGTGCTCCCTCGGATAAGACGAAGTTAGGGCAGAGCCTGGTCGCTGTGAGCTTGCCGGCATAAACGATCAGCACGGCAAAAGCCCGGGCCAGCCAAACTCTTGCCGGCGCCGTCACGATCAGGACATCGACGTCGTCGTGCTCATCGCTGTTGTCCATCGCCAGCGCACCGGTTACGGCAACCATTCTCACGAAGGGGAGGCAGCTTAACAGCTTGCCGTATAACCGGGCCATCCGCCAGAGCCGGCGCGAAGTGAGGTTCCTCGCACGCCGGCGGTTCACAAGGTCCTCTCGCCCCGGCATGGTGAAATAGCCATCCACCTGCACAATCTGGCCGTTGAGCCCGTGGGGTGAAGCCAGAATCGCCTCGACCTGCTCCCTGCAACCGGCTGTTTCGGCGAGATAGTGGACGACTTCGCCGATGGTCAGGGCGTAATCGAAGAGATCTGAATATAGAACAGTCTTGAGGATGGCGCGTTCCGCCTGCACCCTCGGGAGCGACTTCGGTATCTGTTGCATGGCTTCCAGTGGTGACATTCTAAACTGGAAAAAGGCGGACCGCCCGTGAGAAACTACCTGCCTTGGGCGGGACAGAGATTTCAATGAGGGTTGCTCTGGTTCACGATTACCTGAATCAATATGGCGGCGCCGAGCGTGTGCTCGAAACCCTCTTGGATCTTTTCCCCGGCGCTCATATTTACACCCTGCTTTACAGCCCGGAGAGCACTTCCAGGCGCTTCCAAAAGAGCGTGTATAAGACGAGTCTCCTGGACTTCCCGCTGGCCAGGCATCATCACCGGTTGTTTATCCCTCTCATGCCCTGCGCGGTCAGAAGCCTGGCAGTTCCAGACCAGTATGATTTGATCCTTTCCGACAGCGCCGGCTATGCTAAAGGAGTACCACATCACAGTGGCACTTTCCACCTGTCCTATTGCTATACTCCGCTACGGTATGCCTGGGAAATCAATACCTACTTTGCGAACCCGGTGTTCAAGACAGTTTTCAAACCGGCGTTCGCCTACCTGAGGCACTGGGATTTCAGGGCGGCGCAAAAGCCGAATCAGTTGTTGGCAGTCTCCGGTTTTATCGCGGAAAAGATCCGGAAAAACTATGGCCGCACGGCCACGGTGCTCTACCCACCCGTCGACCACCGGAAATTTTTCTTCGACAGTCTGTTTCAGCCGGCACCGGATCGTCCTCACTATTACCTCGCCGCCGGACGCCTCCTGCATTACAAAAAGTTTGCACTTCTGGTCGAAGCCTTCCTGGAACTGGGATCCGATCTCTGGATCGTCGGCACAGGGCCCGAGATGCCCCGGATCCAAGCGCTGGCAGCCGGGTCCAAGAACATTCGTTTGATTCACAATGTGAGCGACGGCCAGTTACGAGCACTCTACAGCGGCGCCAAGGCCTTTCTTTTCCCACAGGTGGAGGATTTCGGTCTGGTGGCCGCCGAGGCCCAGGCATGCGGGACTCCCGTGATAGCCTTTGCCAGGGGGGGTGCACTGGAGATAGTGCAGGAGGACCGAACAGGCGTGTTTTTTCACGAACAGAGCGTAAGCAGCATCGTTGACGCCGTCCGCAGATTCGAGCAGATGGATTTTGACCGGCAGCAGGTAGCACGCTCGAGCAGGAGATTCACCGTCGAGCAGTTCTGCGAAGGCATTCTCCAGGCTGTCCCCTCTGAGATAAGGTTGAAGCACCAGAGCTGAGCCTGACGGCAAACCGGAGATCCGGCTCGTGTGTCCCGCCTGAGGGTCGCTAGGGAACAGCCATCCCATAGACAGCAGCCGTCTCTTCCGCGGCTCGAGCCCAGGAGAATTGAGCGGCGCGCGCTAACCCTGCCGCACGAAGCTCCGCGCGGAGGGACTCCTCGGTCACCAGGCGGAGCATCCCTTGCTCGATCTCATCCTCACTGGATGGATCGACGAGAAGTGCAGCCCCCTCACCCACCTCGGCCATCGATGACCGGTTGCTGGTCAGCACGGGGGTGCCGCAGGCCATGGCTTCGACTATGGGCAATCCAAATCCTTCATAGAAAGATGGGAAAGCCACCGCCCGTGCCAGGTTATAGATGGCGGGCAAATCCCGGTCAGGCACGTAGCCTAACAGCCTTACCGTATCCTTCAGGCCGCTCTGTTCAATCTGTCGCAAGAGCGGCCGGTATCGCCATCCGAGTTGTCCCGCCAGGATCAACTGCTCCTTTCTCCCGCGTCGCCGCAGTTTTGCCAAGGCCTTGATCAGCCCGGACAGGTTCTTGCGCGGCTCGACCGTGCTTACCGCAAGGAAGAATGGGGTGTCCAACCGGTACTTCCGCCGTGCCCGCTCCAATTCAGCGGCATCTTCGATCATGCGATACTCGTCAGCCGCGGCAGCATACACGACATGCACTTTTTGAGCTGGCACCTTCAGCACACGCAGGATGTCTCGCCGGGCACTGTGAGAGATCGTGATGATGGCGGATGCTTTCCTGGCCACATACGGGAGGATGGAACGTACCGACAAAAGGCTCTTTCGGGGTTGGAGTCGAGGAAAAAGGAAAAGGCACATGTCATACACTGTGACGACGAAAGGACAGGAGAGTGCCAGGGGCGCAACAGAGTTGGTAAAGTGGCACAATCGGGGATGAAGCCGCGCCACGATCCGCGGGAGAACGAGCTGGACCCACAACGACCTGTTCGGGAAGTGCCGCTGGGGTGGGATTACCACGCCTTGAGGAATGCGGCCCGCGGGCGGTCTGCTCGTCAAGAGGGCGTAGCGCCATCCGCCGCGCTGGACGAGGCCTCCCAGCAATTGCGCCGTATAGTGCCCCACACCTGACCTGTTGCGCAATTCCAGCGCTGTTGCCTCAAAACCGACCAATCCTCTCTCACCGGAGATCATCGCGGTCTTTCTCCGCCTTGCCCCAAACCCAATATGATGCCGACCAATATCCAGAACTGCCCGTATGTGGAGCTGAATGCGAGAAAGTAGTCCACCAGGCCGTGGAGGCAATAGGCAGCCAGCGCCGTCCCAATTCCAACAAGTAGTAATCTATCTTCGGGGAGTCTTGACCCGATCCAGGCCTTCCGAATCCAAACGACGAGAGAGAGTAACACGGCCACTAGAGCCAATGTCCCCAGCAGGCCGACGTTTGCGAGTGTCTCGAGATAGAGGTTGCCGGCATAAACGCGATCGTCAGAATGCTTCAGGCCCAGGACGGAGCCGTAAAGGCGGCGGAAGTTATCCGGTCCCACCCCAAGGAAAGGCCTTTGCAGCCACATTTGCAGGGCCGCACGCCACAAATCCATTCGCACCGGCGCTGAGGGCAAGGGCAATGCGAGCGGTGGAGGACGGTCCGGCAACACCCTGGCAATAGGTGAAGGAACGACCTGAACTCTCATCTGTGCTTTGCCCGGTCCGAAAACGCTGAACCAAGCTACGTCTTCCTGCAGCATATCCCATTGCAAGGTGTAGCTGCCCGGCCTCTCGGGAGCTTTGATCCAAGGCTCTACCTTCACCGTAGCGCCCGGCTCTACGTCCGAGGGCAACTCAGAGCGGGCACCTCCCCAGATCAAAATGTTTTCAGCCGCGGGATCCAGCCAGTGGTAACTAACAGCTACCGACTGTCTGCCCCGTGCTCGCCATTTCATTCGGCCGCTGTTTCGGATGGCCAGCGGCACCCTCACCGTGGTTCCCGCCACCAGCGCCAGGCGCTCCGGGAGATCCCGGTAGTCTGCACGATACCAGTCTGAGACGGCGAGAGTTGTCAGACGCAGTACGAGCAGTTCGTTACTCGCCGCGTGGACCATGAGCAGCAAAAACATGGAAACGAGAACGGCGACGGCAAGCGATGGCAAACGAACAGCTGATCTTCTGCAAATAATCAGCAGCGCTGCCAGGGTAAAGATGGCTATGAGGATGCCCGCACGACTGGCAGCGAGAAGGATGCCCTCGATCAGGACGAACGAACAGACCGCCCCAGTCCACCACCATCGTCGAGCAAACCTTCGAGAACCCCACCAAAGCGGGACTGCCAGCGCCAACGGCAGCGAGGCCTCCCAATACATTGAAGCGATATTGGCATACTGAAATGTGCCGCTGGCGCGGAGGAAGCTGCCGATGTGAGAGGATTCTGTCTTAAAATTTCGCAGGAAGACTGCAGCACCTGGCACCCATGTTTCGGCTTGCGCGGCGGCAGCCGACAAGCACGAACCAGCCAAAAGCGCGAGCCCCACGCGGGCTGCAGATCGAGGCGTGCGGACAAAGTCGGCGGCGGCGAGGCATAGGACACAACCTCCCAGGCCCCGGAGCGCGAATTTCAACGCCTCGGCCCTGTGCGATGGGGCCAGTAGAGCGGAGAGGATCAGGACTGCCGCCCAGACTCCCACGGCCGTGTGCGCGGCCGTCCAATGCGGGCGGTGGCCCGCCAGCCAGGCTGCGCCCCATAATCCCATAGTCAGGTAAAGGACGATCTCAACGCTGGTGATCCCGAGCGGCCCGACATGCATGATCGGCGTCTTTAGTTCGAAGGGGAGGATGGCCGCAGACATCAGCAGCAAGGCAAAGCCGGCAGTTCGCACGCGATCGAGTTCTTCGGTCAAGCGGATCATAATTGAGGCCTTCCCGGCGAACTCGAGAGCTTCATGAACCCCTCTCCGCCTCCCGCGCGAGTTGCAGAATCGTAGCAGCCGAGTGGCGGCTGAGGCAATGCACATCGCCGAACCTGCAGGTAGCCTCCATGCAAGCCCCGCAGGGCAGATCCTCAGAGGCGACGTAGCGACTCCACTTGCCCAATGGACGAGTCCAATCACTGCGTGTCGAGCCGAACAGCGCGACGGTGGGAATTCCGGATACCCATGCCATGTGCAGCAGTCCCGAATCCTCGCTGATCACCACCGAAGCATGCTGCAGGACACCCAGCGCTTCTGCAAGGGTCGTCCTGTTTATCAGACTGATGGCGCGGCGTGCCAGTTTGCCCGAAAGGTAGCTGACCCTATCATCAATTCTGCTAGTGCCCAGGAACAGGAATCGAACCGGTTCGATGTCGGACCAGAGGTTCGCAAGCTCTTCCCAGCACGGCAACGGCCAATTCCTCGTCACCCACAAGCCCGCCGGATTCAGTATCACCAGCTTCGTCTTCCCGTCCCATCCGCACTCCTGCAGAATCCGGAGAGCTCGTTCCATTGTCTCTGCCTTCAGGTCCAGCTCAAACACAGGTTCCAGATCAGAAAAACCGGTCTGATGAAAAGTGTCGATGACCCGTTCCAGGGCGTGTCGTGGCGAAAACCGGTCAAATTCTCCCCAGGCACGGGGACGGGCAATGCGACGGATGAATCGGCTGGCCCGATGCCTCTGCAGGTCTATGATGACATCGTAATGCTCGCCGCGCATTCTTGTGCCTTGTGTCAGTACCCGCCAGGCACGTATCCACCGTCTTCTGCTTTGGGCCAGAGAGTGGACGCGGTCAAAGAGCCGGATTGCCCGAGGAATCCCGAGGCAGGCATCGGAGGTCAGAAGGTCAATACGCGCGTCCGGGAACATCTGCCTCAGGGCAAAGCAGGCCGGCAGTGTGACGACTACGTCGCCAATTGCCTGCAGCCTGATCACAAGGATTTTCCCCGGCACGCTTGCGCTGATCCACGGGGAAAACGAGCGGGACTCTTCGATTTCACACTTCATTCCAGGACACGATTCCCAGCCGATAAGTGGGACAGTTCACAGCGTTGCCATCAGAGATTAGCAGCAGGAACCCGGCGCCGCAATCCTCGATATCTGCGTGACGGCTATGGGCAGGATTATCCCTGAGCGGTGCCGCGGCCATACGCCGTTCGCGCCGGCGCTTTTCACGGCAGGTTATCGAAAACCGCTCGTGTCAGCCGGTCTGGATTCGTTGCGCTGCGGGCCGTCAATGAAAGCCGGGGAAGGTATCCGCTCCCCATAGTTCCTTTCCGCCGAGGTGTCCGCCAAGTCCCCAGAGCAGCGCCAGAAGCACTGCCAAAAGCGCAATAACGTACTTGTTCGGATCCCGGCCGCGCAGCCGGGCAAGCGCCAGAATGGCGAGGATGACAGCAACCACGAAACCGGAGATGCCCAGCATTTGATGGAACCAGATGCGTGTGTTTGCCGGTATGTGGTCGACGATGAAACCATTTTGAATATACGGTTTCCCTTCCTCATTGAGTCTTCCCTTGGCCGCGGCAATCCCTGTGACCACGGTAGGGAGGACCGTCAAAAATGCAGTGATTGAAAGGGCAGCCCAAGCCCAGACGATTTCCCTTCTGAAAACAAACAACGCTACGAACGCGGCAATTGCTGCCAGGATGGCAGCAGCGATGGGCAGATGCGTCATTGCCGAGTGATTCTGCGCCAGAAAAAGCAGCATGCGACCCCCTTCCGACTGAGTGTCGAAGTCCTCTGTGGTAATTTCGGCAAAGCACCCTTCTCAACGATCCATGCCAGCTATCATGCCATCTTTCAATGGAAGGTGGAAGTCAACTCCACGCCATCAGCGACTCATGATCACGGACGTCCGGCCATCAGGTGGATTCCGACGAATTGACCCCACGGCGCGTGGTACAATTTCCTGCGATGAGCACTCCAGAAAGTGGTTCGGATGGCCTTTAGGATCAATTCGGAATCGGAGGATGTCGTGAGAAAAGTCTCCATCGTCAGCGCGTTTGCAGTTCTGGCTCTGATTGCACTAGCGTCAGCCATCCGCGCGCAGTCTTCCACTGCAGGTCAAATAACCAAAGAAGTCCAGATGACAGCCAAGAAGTACGAATTCTCGCCCAGCACAGTGGAAGTCAACGTGGGCACGCGGATCATCTTCAAAATAACCGCTCTGGATCGCGAACACGGCTTTGAGATCCAAAACGTCAAAAACAGCTGTGTTCAAATCAAAAAGGGAGAAACCGTCACCGTGGAGTATCTGGCGGAAAAAGCCGGAACAGTGGAATTCAAATGCTGCGTGTTTTGCGGTACCGGTCACCGCGGGATGAAGGGGAAAATCATAATTCATTGACGGGCTCACTCTCGGCTGTCTGGTCTTTTTCGTTCCTCGTTTCCAATGATGTTTGTTTAGAAGCTGACCCTCAGGCCCGAGCGACGCGCACGCGGAATCTCGATATCCGTGGGCCGGCCCCGGGAGAAAAACGGGTCTGACACTTTGATTAGACTTTTTGCATCGATGGGCGTTCTTATATCTTATGAGCATTGTGAACGGCATTCCAACGGGCCGGGCTGAAAAACCTCAGGATGTCCCAGGGAAGCACTGCAAGCCGGCGGTGAGACTTATTGTGGTGGCATTTGGTCTACTGGTCACCCTCCCGGTGAGAGCCCAGACGACGACTGCGCTGGTGATCCATAACCTGGCCCTGGATCACGAAAAGCACACGGTTGATTTCGAAGCCGTGAATCAATCGGACAAACCGGTCCGGTCGTGGCTGATGAGGGTCGCGATCAAGATGGAGATTCCTCCGGGCGAAACCTGGCCTGCCACCCTCGTGTTGACGTCGGAGGCCTGCACGCACGAAGCCGGAGCGCAACTGGCGCCGGGCCAGACCCGTTCCTGCTCGGCACACCTGGAGATCGGTGAACCGGACATCATTCTCCTCGAGGCCGACGCGAAAATCACGGCAGTGCTCTTCGAGGACGGAACCGCAGAGGGGGATCTCCATCTGCTCGATTTCATCATCAACGAAAGACGGATGCGCCTCGGCGCCCTGCAGTATTGGCAGGAGCGTTTTCAGGCGGCTCGCAAAGCCGCCAGTGCGATCGAACAAATAAGAGCCTTCGAGAAGATGCTTTTCAGCGCCGATCCTTTGATCCCTGACGAGCTCCTTTGCGACAGCACGGCGATGCGCGAGCGAAGGAATCTGCAATCCCTGGTTTCGAATCTGATCCAGGGGATCGAGAATCATGGATTCGATGCAACCGCAGCGAGTGCCAACCTTGCCGTAACGTTGCAGCAAAAGATCCAGGAAACACTCGCACAGAGCAGGTCTTTCCCTTCGGGAGAGCGGCCGTATGCTCCGCCCTTGGTCGTCGCACTCAAGCACCCGATTACCAACCTCACATCCGGCTTTCATCTCGTCAGGGCAGAGGAGGAAGGGGACAGCCTCGTGCGACTCGTCCTGCGGAATGGTTATGACAAGGAAATCGTGGAGTACGCCCTGACGCTGCGTCAACCAAACGACCTGATGTTGATTTCCAAGAGCTACCGTGAAGCGGTTGCCGGGCATGCAATCGCGCCCGGGACAGTAGCGGAGTTCAGGTATGATGCGCTCCTCGATACAGATCCCCCACTTGAAATCGCCTGCGTGATCTTCCGCGATGGCACCGCGGATGGCGATCCCGCCGCGATCCAGAAACTCAATGACACCTGGGCTGGCCGGCAGGCCGAGGCGGCGAGAGTTGTTCCATTGCTGCGGGCCATTGGGGTGCTGCCGGAGCCGGAAATGGCTGCGGCCACCGACAGGTTGATCGCCCACCTCGAGGCGCAAAATCCGGAGGAACCCGACGCCGATCGTTCAATTAGCCTTGTCATGGGCATGCAGAAAGAGCGTCAGATGCTCATCCGGGACCTGCAGCAACTCCGAAAGCAGAATCCGTCCCCGTACAAGGCGGAACTGATCGGCTTGACCGAGCGTTTGGCGCAGCGCTTGCGGAAGTAGCGCGAAATCTTCTCAGAATTCAGCGCCTCAAATTCCCGAATTATCCCCCCCCGGTTGCAAAGAATTTCCGGAGCGCCCTTACTTGTGATAGAAGATCTCTTCGCCCCGCATGGCGACAAGGAGGCTTCATGAACAAGAAAATGCTCAGCGTTCTTCTTTCAGCAGCCGCGGTCATGCTCCCATCCTGCAATAAGGCTGACAAGATCACCTACCCGGCTACCATGAAGGTGGCGCAGGTGGATGACTATTTCGGCACCAATGTGGCTGACCCCTACCGATGGCTGGAGGATGACAATTCGCCGGAGACCGCCAAATGGGTCGAAGCGCAAAACGCCGTGACTTTCGGGTATCTCAGCAAAATCCCTTTCCGCGATGCACTTCGCAAGCACCTGACCGAGATCTACAACTATCCGCGGTACACGTCGCCGTCGCGGGCGGGAGAATACTATTTCTTCAACAAAAACGACGGGCTGCAGAATCAATCCGTGATCTATGTCCAGAAGGGTCTGGACGGCGAGCCCGAGGTATTTATCGATCCCAACAAACTCTCGCCCGACGGCACCGTTCGCACAAGCCTCGTCAGCTTTTCAGGCAATAAGAAATATGTTGCCATCTCCCGGGGCGAGGCAGGTTCGGACTGGTCGGAGACCCGGGTCATGGAAATCGCCACCAAGAAGGAGCTTCCCGACCGTATTCAGTGGGTCAAGTTCGGGGGCGCGGCCTGGCTGGGCGATGGTTTTTTCTACAGTGGCTATGACAAGCCCGCCGCAGGCCGGGAGCTGACGGCCAAGAACGAGTTTCAGAAGATTTATTACCACAAGCTCGGCGACCCTCAGGAGAAAGACCGGCTCGTCTATGAGGACAAGCAGCATCCCCTGCGCTACTTCAGCTTGGATACGACCGAGGACGAGAAATATGCCTTCCTGACCATCTCCGAGGGTACGTCCGGCAACGAACTCTACTGGAAGGACTTGAGGAAGACGGGCGGATCGTTTCAGCCTCTGATCCGAGGATTTGACAACGACAGCAGCCCCATCGAGGCCGTGGGTGACAAATATCTCGTCTACACCAACATGGACGCTCCGAATTTCAAGGTCGTCTTGATTGATCCCAGGAAGCCAGCCAAAGAGAACTGGCAGACCGTGATTCCCGAAAAGCCCGAGGTCTTGAGTTGGGCCAACGCTGCGGGGGGCCAGCTCTTCTGCGGTTATCTCAAAGACGCCAATACCAGGATTTATCAGCACAGTTACCAAGGGAAGCTCGTCCGCGAGATCGAACTTCCGGCACTCGGCACCGCAAGCGCATTCGGCGGATGGAGGGACGATAAGACGCTCTTTTACAACTTCACATCGTTCACGTTCCCGCCGACGATCTACAGGTATGAAATTGCAGAAGGCAAGAGCGACGTTTTCCACAAGGCCGAGGTCAAGTTCACGCCTGGGGATTACGAGGTAAAGCAGGTTTTCTATCAGAGCAAGGACAAGACCAGAATCCCGATGTTCATTGTCTACAAAAAGGGCCTGGTCCTTGACGGCGAGAGTCCCTGTTACCTGACCGCGTATGGAGGATTCAATATCAGCGTGCAGCCCAGCTTCAACGCGGCGCTGATCCCGCTCCTCGAAAACGGGTGCGTATTCGCCGAGCCCAACCTTCGCGGCGGCGGGGAGTACGGTGAGACCTGGCACAAGGCGGGGATGTTGCAGAACAAACAGCGTGTTTTCGACGATTTCATCTCGGCGGCCGAGTACCTGATCGAGGCCGGGTATACCACGAAGGACAAGCTGGCCATCGCCGGCGGCTCCAATGGCGGGCTGCTCGTGGGCGCAGCCATGACCCAGCGGCCCGACCTGTTCAAAGTCGCCCTGCCCGCAGTCGGCGTCATGGACATGCTGCGCTTCCACAAATTCACTGTCGGCTGGGGGTGGGTCGTCGAGTACGGCTCGAGTGACAATGAGCGTGACTTCAGGTCCCTCCTCGCGTATTCACCGCTTCACAACATCAAGGACGGAGTCGCATATCCGGCCACGCTCGTGACCACCGCCGACCACGATGATCGGGTGGTTCCGGCCCATTCGTTTAAGTTCATTGCCACCCTCCAGGAGAAGCAAAAAGGGGAAAACCCGGTCCTGATCCGGATCGAAACTCGTTCCGGCCATGGTGCAAGCAACGTCACCAAGAGCATAGAGCGGACGGCTGACAGCTATGCTTTCTTCTTTTACAATGTCAGAGCAAAATTAAAGTACGAATGAGAAAGGTGATCCTCCGCCATAAATTGCACGGCGCGGCACAGCCGCATTCAAAAAATCTCAACGAGAATGCGCTGAGATCGCAGACGCACAAGCGCACAGACGGCCGCCTTGTCGCAAGAGCGTTGGTGTGCTAAACTACGTGTTCCTTTATATCTAGCTGGAGGCTGCAATCGGAGTGGAAGAGTCACAGGGGTCACAGGAAGTACCGGCGTCTGAAGCGCCGCGAGGTTCACAAGCTCAATTCACCAAATCGACGCTGAGGGAGTATTTCGAGTCCATCGTCATCACGGCGATCATTGCACTCTTTGCAACCACTTTTGTGGTGCAGGCATTCAAGATCCCGACGGGCTCGATGGAATCCAATCTTCTGATCGGCGACCACCTGCTGGTCAACAAGTTTGTTTACGGGCTGCATGACGGATGGCTCTGGAAGCTGCTGCCCTACAAGGATCTCAAGCGCGGTGATGTGATCGTTTTCAAGTATCCCAAGAGCCCCGATACGGCATACGTGAAACGGCTGATCGGGTTGCCGGGCGATCGTGTGGAAATGATCGGGCGCACCGTGTACATCAACGGCAAGCCGCTCGAGGAAAAATACACCCAGTACATTGATCCGGCGAGCGTTTACGGACAATATGGTCCCATTGAAGTCCCGCTGGACCAGTACTTTGCTATGGGCGACAACAGGGACAACAGCCAGGACAGCAGGATCTGGGGATTCGTGCCGCGGGATCACTTTATCGGCAAAGCCTTGGTCATCTACTGGTCCTATGAAACCCCGCGGGATGAGTACCTCCAAACCAGCCTCAGAGATCATGTAAGCCAGTTTACGGACGTTTTCCTGAACTTCTTCACTAAGACTCGATGGAGCAGGTCTTTTAAGGTCATTCGATGATCGGGTACTCCGTGAGGCAGGAGAGACCGCGAGGCCGATGCTCCGCTTACGGCTGGGCCGGGATGTTGTGCCTGATTTTGCCAACGATGATCCTGCTCGTGCGCAACCTGCCGGCAATGCGATCCGCTGATCCCGGGATCTCCAAAGCTGCAGCCGACAGCTGCAACGCCAAGATAAGCCGTTTGGAGGCCTTTGACGCCGCTCATGACCCTGTCAAGAAGCAGACGACCCGGTTATCCGAGACCGAGATGAATTCGTATCTCGCCTTTGTTCTCAGCCCGCACTACAACGCCTGCTTAAAAAGCATCCGGCTGAAGTTCGAGGAAGGGCACCTGCAAGGGGTGGCGGCCGTTGATTTTGACCGTCTGCAGCTCAATCCCACCCAGCTTCTGACCAGTCTGCTCCGGAAGATGCTGACCGGAGTGCACACGCTGACAGTAAGGGGAATACTGGTTTCCGGCACAGGCAAGGCGAACTTCCGGCTCGAAGAGGCGCGCTTCGACAGCATGACCCTGCCCAACCTTCTCGTAGCGGAGATCATCACCACGGTGGGCCGCAAGCAGAATCCGCCCTTCGACCCGATGCAGCCGTCCACGCTGCCGTACAGAATCCAGAAGGTCGACGTGCACGCGGGCTATATTGTGGTCTATCAGTAGAGGGTGCGGATTATGTTAGTATAGCTTTTCATTCATTGTTTCTACAGGATGCACATCACGATGGAACTCAAGGAATTCAAAACCAGGCTGGCAAATGCTGCCTCAAAAGAAGACCGGATTTCCCTGCTGGATTCCCATGCCGAAAACCTGTTCGAAAAGGGCCGCTACGGGGAAGCCGGCGAGTTTTACCAGCAGGCCCTGGATCTGGCAAAACAGCCGAATGTGCGCGCCTATTTCACCGGGCAGATCGGAATCTGCCAGTACAACGCAGGAAACGACAAAGAGGCGGTGCATCATCTGCTGAAATCCGCCCGCCTGTTTGATCCTCAAAAGCCCGAGTTCATGCCGGACATGTGCGGGTTCGTTCATTTCTACCTGGGATCGCTCTTTGAATACTACGGCAAGGTCACCAAATCCCTCGAGGCGCGGCAGATCTGCGAGAAGTATGTGGAGGCCCAGGAAAGGGATACGCAGTGGATGCTGTATGCCGGCATCAGCCGCAACTGCGAATTGCTGGGCCGGCACGACGAAGCCATCAAGTACTCTCAAAAAGCGATCCAGGTGTTGAGCGACAACGATCCGGGCTTGGCGTATCTCTACGAAAGCATGGGAAACAACTACATGGGCCTCAAGCAGTATCACGAGGCGATCAAGTATTTCTCCAAGGTCATGGAGCTGGATCCGGCTTTCGAGCGCAGCGATGACATCCATATTAAGGTCGCAAGCTGCTATCAGCAGCTCACTAACGATCATATGGCGCTGGAGACCTACGAGAAGATGCTCGAGCTCAAGCAACTGACCGGCAGGCGCGAAAACCTGATCTGGCTGTATATCAAGATCGCGCAATGCCAGTTCCGCCTCGAGCGCTATGAAAAATCCCTGCTGGTGACGCTGGAGGCGCTGCGGCGGCGGCCGAGAAACAAGCTCGAGAAGGCTGAGGTCCGCAGTTACCTTACCAACAATTATTACGAATTGGGGCGCTACAAGGAAGCCGCAACCGAGGGCGAGAAGACGCTGAAGATTGCCAAGAGGTTTCCGGGCGATAATCTGTTCTATTTCCGCATGGCCCTCAGTCAGTACAAGCTGGGCGACAAGAGAAGCTTCGCCAAGTACCGTTCCTTGTGCCGGAAGAGATTTGGCGGAGACAGTTGGATCGCATATCTGGACAAGCTAAACTAGCCCTTGAGCCGCCTTTTCAGCGGTGCGGCGACCGGGCCGCCCGAAGGGAACAGACTTCACGGCACCTAGGAATTCCCCGGAAAAACGATGCGAAGAGCCGCCCAGCGAATTGTGGAGAAGCTGCGCCTGCACGGCCATGAGGCATTTTTCGCCGGCGGGTGGGTAAGGGATTTTCTGTTGCGGAGAAAGCCGAAAGATATCGACATCGCCACCAGTGCCCTGCCCGAAAATGTGCTCCGCATCTTTCCGCGTGCCATGCCGATCGGCGCCCAGTTCGGAGTCGTTCAGGTGCGCCTGTATGGGCACGCTTACGATGTCGCCACCTTCCGGAGTGAGGGCCCGTACCTGGACGGCAGGCATCCATCCTCTGTGAGCTTCTCGGGGCCGCAGCAGGACGCCCTGCGCAGAGACTTCACCGTGAACGGACTGTTCTATGACCCGATTGCCGACCGAGTCATCGATTATGTCAGCGGGGCGGCCGACATTCGAAGGCGCATCCTCCGCACGATCGGCAAGCCGCAGGAGAGATTCCGCGAGGACAAGCTCCGCATGCTGAGAGCGGTGCGGTTTTCCTGCAGTCTGGACTTCAAGATCGCACCTGAAACCTTCCAAGCCATCCGCCAGCTTGCGCCGTCCATCCTGGAGGTAAGCTGGGAGCGAATCCGGGATGAGCTGCTCAAGATCCTGACCGGCCCGCTACCGGGCCGCGGGCTCGAGCTGTTGCACGAAACCAGGCTGCTGACCCAGATTCTGCCGGAAGTGGAAGCGATGCGCGGTATAACGCAGCCGACGGAATTCCATCCCGAGGGAGATGTGTTCGTTCACACCCGGAATGCGCTCGAACTGCTCCACAACCCGGCCCCCGCTCTCGCTCTTGCGGTATTGCTCCACGACGTCGGCAAGCCGCCGACCTTCGCGGTCAAGGAGCGCATCAGGTTTGACCGGCATGTGGAGGTCGGCGCCCGGATCGCGGAGGAGATTTGCCGGCGCCTGCGCATGTCCAATCAGGATATCGAGCTGGTCGTCGAATTGGTTGAGGATCACTTGCGCTTCATGAATATTCATAAGATGCGCCCGAGTACGCTGAAGAGATTTCTGCGCCGGCCTGACTTCGAGACCCATCTCGAACTGCATCGCGTCGACTGCCTGAGCAGCCACGGCAGCCTTGACAGTTACTTGTTTGCCAGGAAAAAGCACGAAGAGCTGAAACAGGAGCCAGCGCCGCCTCCTCGTCTCATTTCCGGCGACGATCTCATCGACATGGGTTATCTGCCGGGCCCGCTCTTTCGGCAGATCCTGGAGGGTGTCGAGGACCTGCAACTGGAAAACCCGCAGCTGACCCGCGAGCAGGCCCTGCAGCATGTGCGCCAGGCCTTCCCATTGGAGAAGCCCACAGGCTGATAATGACGGAAGCAGATTTGTTTGCAACTCACGGCGAAGTAGAGGTATCCGCTGAAGGCGCCCAGCGTCTGCGCCGGGGACACCTGTGGGTCTACAGGGGCCATGTCGCCGCCGCGCCCCTGTCGCCGGCGCCCATTGTCAGGGTACGGGACGCGGCGCACAACGTTCTTGGGTTTGCGTTCTACAGCCCGCACTCTCAAATCCGGTTGCGCCTTCTGTCACGGGACACTGAGCCGCCCACAGTGGCGTTGATCCGCGATCGCGTCCGCCAGTCGATCGAACGGCGCCACGGGCGCCTGCAGCCGGAAGCGGCATGCCGTCTGATATTCGGCGAGGCGGATTCCCTCCCGTCGGTAGTGGTCGACCGCTACGGGGACTACCTGGTGCTGCAGACCCTGTCCAGCACCGCAGAAGTCCTCAAGAGCCTGTTGGTGGACATCCTGCGCGACTCGCTGAATCCTGTCGGGGTGCTGGAACGGAATGACGTCAAGGCGCGCCGGCTCGAAGGGCTCGAGGAATGCCGCGGCGTCCTGTGGGGGGAGGTGCCGGAGCAGGTGCGGATCTCCGAAGGAGGGGTTCGTTTCTGGGTCGACCTCGCTCACGGCCAGAAGACGGGATTCTTCCTGGATCAGGGGGACAACCGGCTCGCGGCGCGCGGCTATGCATCGGGACGCGGTCTGGACTGCTTCACCAACACTGGAGCTTTTGCTCTCCACTTCGCCCGGCGCTGCGCATCCGTAGTCGGCGTGGATGCTTCGGCTGAGGCGCTGGCACAGGCGCGACGCAATGCCGAACTCAATGGGCTGCAAAACGTCGAGTTTCAGGAGGGCAACGTTTTCGACTACCTGCGGGAGCGGGAGAAGGCCGGCGACAGATTCAACACCATCTGCCTCGATCCTCCTGCGTTCGCCAAGAACCGAAGTGCTCTTCGCGCTGCCCGCGGGGGCTACAAGGAAATCAATCTTCGTGCCATGAAGCTGCTCGCACCGGAAGGGATTCTGGTAACCTCGAGCTGTTCTTACCACCTATCCGAGGCAGATTTCTCGGAATTGCTGCACCAGGCATCCCAGGATGCTCACCGTCGCGTTCAAGTGTTGGAGCGGCGCGCGCAAGGTACAGACCACCCCATCCTTCTCGGAATGCCTGAAACGCATTATCTGAAATGCTTCATCCTCAGAGTGCTCTGAGCCGCGCGACGTGAGCGAGGCTACTTGGCCGGCACAGCCTTGGCCGCCTCTTCCGGAGTGGCGGACTTGGCGCAGCGGCAACCAAAGTCAGCGAGGTAGTTCGGCAGATAGGCCGTTCGCGCCCAGAGACCTGACGACTTGGTACCGGTGTAGCGGGAGCCCAAACCCCGGAGAACCTTGTAGCCGGAATTGAACTCCAGCCCGCCGGCCTTCGGATTTCCTTTGTAGGGCTTGTACGAATCCGATGCCCATTCCTGGACGTTGCCGTACATGTCATGAACGCCAAATGGGCTGACATCGTCGAACTGACCTATGTCCACCGGGACGCGGTAGCCTGCGTCCGCGGTGTTAGCCTTGGTGGCGTCCCATTCGTTGCCCCATGGGTAGCGGTATCCATTGGGTCCACGTGCCGCTGCCTCCCATTCCTCTTCCGTCGGCAGCCGTTTGCCCTGTGCTTTGCAGTATTCGTTGGCATCCTTCCAGGTGATGTACGTGACTGGAACGTTGGGTTTTTCGAGAGAGAAAAACGTTCTCCAGGTCTTACCCTCTTCCTGGCCCTCGACTACGTAAGAAGTCTTGATGGAAAATTCCAGGTACTCCTTGCCCGTTGTTTCGTATTTGTCGATCCAGAATGCAGGCAGCTTCACCTTGTGTTCGGGATAGGCGTTTGTGAAATCTTTCTTTGCAGGGTCGCCGGGATCTTTTTCATTCGTCCCTATCGTGTATTCTCCTGCCGGAATCAGCACCATCTCGCCTGGAATAACTTTCGGTTTTTCTGGGACTGCTGCTGCCTGCTGAGCCTGAGGCTGGGCCTCTTGCTTCTGCCCGCATGCCCCCAGCGCAAGAACCACGAGTATGAGTGCTAGGACGTAAATAGTTTTTCTGATCATGACATCTCCTTGTGAGTTCTCTGCGTGTAGGTGTCAGAACGCGCGATTATATACGCGGTGCCGCAAGGCAGTCAATTCGAGAAAAACGTCATCCGCCGCGATTCAGAGACTGGGGTACGAATTCAACCCTCAAGAACGGGACACCGCGCAGCTGCATCCGGAAAATCTCAATGCAGAGTGCGCTCAGAGCTTAGAGATCAAAGTGCAAGGGGGTGTCTTGAAACCTGGGCCTTCACCGTCTAGGTCCCGGAATTCCCGGCGGTATTCCTCTCAGGGTTCCTGCAACTTTCAATACTGTTGCATTTGCAGCCTCCTGCCGATATCATGCCACTCCGAAGCCGTCATGATCGCCGTGGTCGCCTGTATTGATCCGCTGAGGTTTGATTTGGCCGACACCCGCGCAAAGCTGCGTTCCGATCTCGAGATCCGACCGGAGACCTCCGATCCGCACTCTCCTGTCGTAGTGAAGGATCCGCTTTCGAGACGCTTCTACCGTTTCACCTGGGTGCAAGCGACCGTGCTTGCCCGGCTCGACGGCCTGCATAATGCGGGAGCGGTGGCCGGAGCAGCATCCGAGCAGTGCCAGGTCAAAGTGGAAACGAGTCAGGTTGAGGACTTCATTGACAAGCTCCAGGATTTGCTGTTGCTGGACAATGCGTCCTCGTGGTCCCGCCTCGAAAAGCTGTCAAAACGCAGGCACCGCCTGCTCGACAGCGTACTGTCGATCAAGATCCACGCATCCAATCCAGACCGGTTGCTGACGCGCATGGAGGCCAGGCTGGGCCGCTTCTTCTTCGGTCCGGGGTTCCAGGTGCTGGGATGGGCGTCGATCGCCGCGGGCGCAATCCTTTCCCTCGTGAATTGGGACCAGCTTGTCTTCACCCTGCCGCAGATATTCACGCTCTACTCCATTCCGTTGATTCTGATGGTCGCATTCACCGTGATGACCATCCACGAGTTCGGGCACGCCCTGACGCTCAAGCATTTCGGCGGAAAGGTGGAAGAAATGGGCTTGCTGGTTCTCTACCTCATCCCCGGCTTCTACTGCAATGTAAGTGACGCCTGGTTGCTCAAGAAGAGAGAAAGAATGCTGGTGTCATGCGCAGGCGGATTTATCCAGCTGGTTCTCTGGTCGTGGGCCACGATCGCGTGGCGATTATTGTCGCCTGAGACACTCGGAAGCCGCATCTGCCTGATCACGATTGCCTTTTCCGGAATCCAGACCCTGTTTAATTTCAATCCTCTCTTGCGGTTGGACGGCTATTACCTGCTGAGCGACTATCTGGAAGTGCCCAATCTGAGGCAGAAGTCGTTCGGTTACCTGAAACGCAGGCTGAGCTACCTGTTGATCGGCACGGGGAGACGCAGCCCCTTTTTGACCGCGCGGGAGCGGCGCATTTTCGTTCTCTACGGAGTCTCCTCCTTTGCCTTTTCCGCGGGATTGCTTCTGATCTTACTCGGACGCCTGGGCGCCTGGATGGTGGGTCAATATCAGACATGGGGGATTCTCCTGTTTTCAGTGGTTTGTCTGATGGTGGTCCCGGTAACCAGCAGGGAAAATATCGCGGCCGCGGGCAAGCTGGCGGGCGGGGTGGGCACCAGGATTCGGAAGGCTCCCTACCTGCTGATCGGCGCAGCCATCGTCCTGGCTGCGGGCTTTTTCCCGTGGGAGCTCAAAGTCACAGGAGATTTCGTGATACTGCCAGGCAAGACCGTGGGCATAAACCCGGATGTTGAGGGAACGCTCAGGTCGATTTATGTCGATGAAGGGAGTCAAGTTAAAAAAGGAGACGTGCTCGCCGAGATCCAGAATCTGGTGTTGAGCAACGCATACGAGGAGACCCGGGGACAGCTTGCGTCAAGCAGGGCTTCTCTGAATCTCCTCAAAGCCGGCAAAAGTCCGGAGGAGATCGAACGCGCACAGCGGGCGGTTGAGACCCGAAGAACCGATCTCGAGAATGCCGGGCGGGTGGACGAGGAGCGCAGACTGCTGCTCGACACCGTGGCCAAGAAGGAAGCGGAGCTGCAAAATGCGCAAAGCATTTTTGAGCGCAGCCAGTCACTCTTCTTGGGAGGTCTGATTGCCAAAAACGAACTGGAGCGCAATCAGACTGCTTTTGCGGTGGCACAAAAAGAACTCGCCGAGGCGAAAGGCCAGCTCAAAGTCCTCGAAGAGCGCACAGATAGAGACAGGCTCCTCCGGACGAAGGCGCTTGCAGAAGCGAATAGTGAACTCAAGATCCTTCTGGCCGGCTCGCGAAAAGAGTCGATCCAGGCGGTCGAGGCTGATGTGGCCAGACTCGAGGAAAAACTGAGCATCCTGGAACAGCAGCTCGAACATCTGAAGATCCGAAGCTCCATCGACGGTGTGGTATCGACTCCGTATCTGAAGAACAAGCTCGGCGCATATATCGAAAAGGGGAATCTCTTCTGCCAGGTTGTGGATGTCAGGCTTGTGATCCTCGATATGCCGGTTCCTGAAAAGGAGATCGCCGATGTCGCCGTAGGTTACCCCATCGTGGTCAAGGTGAGCGCTTTTTCGAAACGACCGCTTAATGCTCAGGTGAAGAGCATCTCTCCAATCGCCGTCGAAGGTGCTCAAGAACGCAAGGTCGTGGTTCGGGGGGAGTTGCTGAATGCTGACGGCTCGTTGAAGGCAGGCATGACCGGCGTAGGCAAGATTCTCTGCGGCAAGCGCATGATCGGGGAACTCGTCACCCGCCGGGCCATCAGGTGGTTGCGGACCGAGTTTTGGGAATATCTGCCATGAGGCGTGACTGGAAGGGAAGATTTCCTCGCCGTGTCCAGAAATTCCGATTTCTCATGATCTTCGCAGATTTTTGTTGACATAATTATTCAATCTTCGTATAAATGATTACCTATAAAAGTTGTTGGGACGGAGTTGCGGCTGTTGGGTCGCTTCGTCCGATGTCTTCAGGTGTTGTTTTAGAAGTATCCATTGATCAGTAAGATTAGGCGTATCAATAGTTTGCGCCTTTGTTCGGCAGTCAGTTTCTCGAATGGCTCTCCCACCATGAGGTGGGTCAGGTCACTTGGTCGGGAACCGAACGGACCTGATCACCCCCCAGCGGAAGAGCTAAGCTGATTTGAGCGGAAGGTTTGGAGCGCCAGCATAGCCGCATGCTTTCAGGGTGGCTGGAGCGTGCGGCCAAGGGCGAGTATCGCAAGCAGGATGCTTGTACACGGCGCCCTTTTACGGTACAGGAGGATTCGCTGCTGCCGGCTGGGCTTCTTGGGGACTTGTACCGCCGCCAAATCGGTGCTTCTTTGGGCACAGCCCAGCCATCCCGTGATTTGCATAATCGGCATTAGTACGTCGTAACAAACGGCAGTTCGTTTCTACTTGGACCATTTGTCAGAAAGGAACCAATCATGAATAAGCCAGGCGCTATTCTTTGGCTGTAATCGCTCGACTCGCACACCTTGACTAACAGCACATTCTCTTAAGGAGATGCAGATGCAGACCGAAATCGAAATTCTCGAAACCCGTGAAACACCAAGTGTCTTGTGGATTTAGTGAGATCCCTAATTCGAGCATAACGGGAGAGACGCGAATGCAAACCGAAATCGAAATTCTTGAGACCCGTGAAACGCCGAGCGTTTTGTGGATCTAGTGAAGTCGACAATTCGAGCACGCTAGCACAAGAGGAGAATCGAAAATGCAAACCGAAATCGAAATTCTTGAGACCCGTGAAACGCCGAGCGTTCTGTGGATTTAGCTCAAGCGCTTCTTTAATCACAGAAAAGGAGAGACAAGAATAGCTACCGAGATTCTCAAGCCTTCGGCGTTTAAAGCTGAGAGTAATTTGTTTTGGAAAAGATCTTACCTCAAAGCAATGGTTTTTCTACTATTTTTTGACCTCATCCTGTCCGCGAGACTGAGAACTAATCCTCCGAGAACCGGCTGACGATAATGGACGTGAGAAACTGTGTTCGGAGTAGGCTGCCATGACATGGATGCAGCTTCCACTCAAAGTAAAAACCCTAATAATCCTGGTGACAGGAGCTGCATTCCCTATCTTCTCGTGGGCGATTTGGGATTTACTATATAACCCTCCACAGATAACTTGGATAATCCTTGTTCTCTTGGCAGTTGGCTCTGTGCCCTTCTTTCTTGCCTTGCCTTCTGTAAACACAATGATTGGAATTAGCGATGCGTACATTATGTCTGTCGCGATGCTATATGGGCCAACGCCATGCATAGTTGCTACCTTCTGTCACACTCTCATCGCTCTATTATGTCGACGTAGAGTTCTTCCTTACAAAATTGTTTTCAATACCTCCAGCATGATCTGTGGTGCTTGGTTATACAGCAGCCTATATCGTTTTCTAAATCCTGATCTTAGCAGTGACCTTGGATTAATGGTCCTGCCAGCTGCCGTACTGACAATTACATTTTTCTTATACAATTCTCTTATCACTTCCACAGTTATCGCTTGGACAACGGGGGATGGCATACTACGGTTTTGGTCCAAGAATTATCTTCCTCTCTACATTGACTTCTCTGTATCCGCAGTCTCGGCAGCCATTATAGTTGCTCTGAAGTCTGCGAATGATTATGTTCCTTTCGCTGCGGCTCCGCTCGTGGGTGTTGTATGGGGATGGAACAAGATTAACCAGGCAAAGGCTATGGAAGCAGAGAAGCATTTGAATGAGCAGGAAGGCCTGTATTTGAGAACTGTGGAGACGTTGGCGTTGGCAGTTGATGCAAAAGATCAAACAACCTATGGGCACATTCGCCGTGTCAGGGCCTATGCTTTGGGATTGGCCAAACTCAGCCATATAACTGACGCAAATGAACTCAAGGCAATCGAAACTGGATCCCTGCTTCACGACATCGGCAAGTTGGCCATTGAAGACTACATACTTAACAAACCCGGCAGGCTGAGTAAACAGGAGTTTGAGAAAATGAAATTGCATGCCACTGCCGGCGACGAAATCCTTCAACAAGTCCAATTCCCATTTCCCGTTGCCAGATTCGTCCGCTGCCACCATGAACGATGGGATGGGTCTGGGTATCCCGACGGATTAAGAGGTGAGGAAATTCCCATTGGGGCCAGGATTTTGTCAATTGCCGACGCTTTCGATGCAATCAGGTCCACGCGGCCGTACAAATCGGCGTTCGGCATCGACGATTCGGTTGAGCTGCTGCGGGCACAGGCGGGGAGCAGCTATGATCCCAGGCTCGTTGAGCTCTTTATCAGCCACATCAACGAACTGGAGGCTTCAGCAGACGAGGCAACACGAAACCTTTCAGAACTTTCGTTCCGAAAGTATTTCGAGAATGTAGACAGCGCCATCGCCCAAGCTGAGGCATTACCTGCAGATCAATCGCCGCCGACAACCGCATCGGAAGAACTCGTCCGCGTTTTCGAGTTCTGCGGGGGCATGGGGCGATCTCTTGGACTTGCCGACGCCTTGCCGATTCTGGCCCGCCGTCTGGAGCGGATTGTGCCTTATCACACCTGTGCTTTTTATTTGAATCAGGATGACGGTTCCCTCAAAGCGGCATATGCCTGTGGCGACCTCGCAGAGTCTTTGCAGGGCCTCAGTATAGGGCTCGGCAAAGGAATCAGCGGTTGGGTGGCTGCCTACAAACGGCCTATGCTCAACACCGGTGCCGCCCTGGAATTCCAGGGATTCGCAGGAGATTTCACCGCGTTGAAAGATGCCCTTGCCGTTCCGCTGGTTCAGGATGGAGAATGCCTCGGCACAATCTCTCTTTATGCCCGCGAACATACCTTCTATTCCCCGACTCACCTCTCTCTCCTCCAAACCGTCGCGGAGCAGGTCGCCCCGCTCGTGCGCGAAGCCGGCGCCATCGGCAAGTCTGGGGATGAAGGCCTCCTGGACCCCGTCACAGGAACCTATCGTGTCGCCTACCTTTCAGTTGCAGGCGCGCAGATGCTTGCACATGCTGCGAAGACGGAGACTCCGCTATCCCTTGTTACTCTTGAAATCAAGAACTTCGCGCACAGCGTCGCGCTCTATGGAGCAGGCACGGGTGATCTGATTCTACGCAAGGTGGCAGACGTCCTGCGGTCCGAGCTGCGCCAGACAGATATCCTGGTCCGCTTCGGACACGATGGATTCGTCGCACTGCTCCCGGGGGTGGGCAGCCCGCAGGCGCTTCGCTATGTCCACCGGCTGCAGCAGCTGATCAAGAGCACACCAGTGAATCTGGCACCCGGAAATACCTGGTTTGTTGCGTGCCAGACAGGTGTCGCATCCTATCCAAATGACGGGCCTACCTTGCTGGTTTTGCTCCAGGCCGCTCAGAAAGCGCTCACCGAACATGCAAAGCTTGCCAACCCTCAAGCGTCTGGGTCGGAAGGCAACGTGCTCGAATTTCCTCCTCGAATTTGAGGATCAGCAGCTTGCAGCGCGCTGCAAGGCCTCGCCACAATCAGCCTAACGGGGTGGCTTGCGATAAGGCCGGAAGTCCAGGTAGCAATCGTTCCGCTTTAGAAATTGGATCATGGTGGCATATTCGCGGGCAGGAATGCCGAGGAGCCGGAATGCATCCCGGTATCTGCCGCCGGTTTCGGCGAGGGCCAAATGAATCATTTGGCGGACCTGTGAGGACCCGATCTGGCGTTTGAGAAATGGAGTTTTCACCAAGTCGTCAAAGATCCCCAAGCCGTCACGGATCCGCTTGTAAACCTGCCATGCCGCGGGGGCAGGTTCCCATGGAGCTGCTCCTGCTTCACCGTCCCGGACTTCGGTGGGCAGATGGCCGACCCCGATAATGTCACCTGGGGTGGAGTAGTACGATCCCTCGACTATGTTTTTCAGTTCCCGCACATTACCGGGATAGGAGTAGTGCACGAGGAGCGCATGCGCCTCCCGGGAAAAAGTCTTGACCCTGCCACCTTCATTTTTGCCGACTTTGTCCAGAAACCACTCGAGCAAAAGCGGCACGTCCTCGGTGCGCTCGCGTAAAGGCGCCACTCTGATCTCCATGGCATTCAGGCGGAAATAGAGATCTTCTCTGAACCTCCCCTCGCGCATCTCCTGCCGCAGGTCTCTGTTTGTGGCTACGATAACCTGAACGTTGAATTTGCGGGCAGCGGTTTCTCCGATCCGTCTTACTTCGCGCTCCTGCAGCACGCGCAGAAGTTTCCTCTGCAGTCGTAAGGACAAGTTGGAGATCTCATCAAGGAAGATGACTCCACCTTCGGCGGCTTCGAACAGGCCGGGTCGGTTTTCGACGGCGCCGGTGAATGCCCCCTTGCGATAGCCAAAGAGTTCACCCTCGACGAGGGTATCGGACAGCGAACCGCAGTCAAGAGGGACAAATTTGCCACCGGCGCGGCGTCCGGTGCGATGAAGGGCCCGCGCGACGAGTTCCTTCCCGGTCCCGCTCTCACCCCAAGTCAAAACATCCAGAGGTGAAGCAGCTGCAAGTCCAATCCGTTCCCGGAGTTCTTGCACCGCAGGGCTCTTTCCAATCAATTCGGGGTACTCGCCCCTGGCCTGGCGGAGGTATTGTTCAAGTTCCTTCTTTTCCTGCATCAAGTGGCGATGAGCAAGGGCATTATCAATGGCGACAACAGTAATATTGCAGAATGCGGCAAACAAGTTGATGGTCGATTCGTTAAGCCTTTCCATAGCAAATCGGTGATCGGCGTAAAGAAGCCCAAGAGTACGTCCGCATGCCACCAAGGGAGCGCAAAAAAACGATCCCACAGCGGATTCGTCACGGATTTGGCATGTTAGACGAGGGTCCGAACGTGCATTTGCCGTCACAAATGGTTTACCCGACCGAATAACTTCCTGAATGACCTTCCGGCTCATTACATCCATTGTCTCCAGCGACGCAAAACCTAGATTTCTCTTCCGCGCCATTCGGATTTGACCAGTCTCCCTGTCTTTCAGGGCAATCAGAGCGCGTTCCATACACATAGCCGTGGCCAGCAATCCGAGCACTTCCTCCATTAGATCATCCAAATCTCGAATCGCGTTAATCGTGCTACTCATTCGGAATAGTATGCGAAGCTGTGCTTCTTCCAAGTCACCAATCGACGGAGTTATCTTTCCCCCGTCCGCAAGAGACTTGCGTATGTGGCATTCACACTCGTTCTTACTGCGCTCGCGTTCCTCCATCTTTTTAAAAGCATCTAACTTGTCAATTGGTACTCTTCCTTCAATTACTGAGAGTAACTCCAATGTCTTTTGGGCATGTCTGAGTGCACCATCAGGTTCATAGCCTAGCCTACAAATGCGCATCATCGCGTAGTGCGTACGCCGCGCGGTCTCGATCATGAACGGGTTGTCTGATAGTGCCAGAGCTTTTTCAAATTCCGCATAAGCAGTTTTCAATGAATCCTGATTGTTCAAGGGTTGTATTAGCCTAGGACCACCTTCGGCAGATGCTGACTTTTCCGCCCGTAAGAGTGAGATATTAGCCAAAAGATAGTGGGCTTGAGCTTGAAGGTGCAAGGCTGGCATTGCTCGTGCGAGTCGAAGTGAACCGCGAGCTCGCGCGAATGCCTCTTGCCAATCTTCGGCCATGAGAAACGCTTGGGCCAGCTGCAGCTTAGCGAGGGTCATTTGATAAGCCCACCGCTTTTGAGTTACCGTGATTTCCAGTTCTAGCAACAAATCCTTCGCCTGCTCAATGTGACCCTGCTGGCAATAGATTTTGGCTCTTAGGATTTCGCCCAAGCTGGCTTCATATATCGGGGTTTCAGAAGAGACCAATCGCTGCAAAGAATCCAAGTCTGAGAGCGCGTCCTCAAAACTACCAAGTTCCGTGTGTAGTGAAGCTGAGAAAAACAGTGCCTGGGCCCTTGCATATACTGGCAACGATGCAAGGTCTTGAGATGCTAGAAGCCTCTTCGTGTTACAGGCGAGCGACCATTCAGTTGTCGCAATTTGAGTCCCGAGCACACACAAAAGGCCAGCTGATAAGATGTGGCGGTTTTCGGTTTCCGATGCAGCCTTCAGTGCTTTAGTTGAATTCTCGGTCGCTGCGGCAAATTGGCCCGACCTACAGAAGCACTCGGTCAAATTGCACAGAGCTTGGGCAAGCAAAAAAGGAGATCGTGTTCGCTTCCCCGTCGATACCGCCCGTTGGAACTCGTGCAGGGCTTTCCCCAGCTTGCCCATACCTATCAAACTGTTACCCAGATGTGAATAAGCCATGGGAAGCAAGTGATCGGCACCCAGTGGCTCAAGAATCTCGATTGCCGTCTTGGCGGCTTTTGCTCCTTCAACAAAATCGCATGCGACGCTACATAATGCAGATATCAGAATGTGGAGATGTCCGGCGATAATAGTCTGCTGAGGTTTTGAGGGGAAGCGCGAAGCGCTCCTGATCATGGTCAGACCTTTTCTGGGCTGTGAATGTGCCAACCTGCAAAAAGCAAGTTGTGAAAGCAACGGAATTTCCGCTTCGCTTTTATTCAGATCCAGAATTGGGCGCCCTAGAAGTGTCATTCCATGCTTTGCTGATTGTTCGGACTTTTCCATATCTCCAAGATATTGGAATGACCGTGAAAGCTGAGTATAGAGACGAATCGCAAGCGCCCTCTTGCCCTTCCCTAAATCGTGCAACTGAGCCCCTAGAATTCTGATAGCTCGTTTTGGGTTGCCGAGGGCGCAGCAGCTGTCGGCAGCCTCGATCGAAACGTCGCACTGCTGTTCCATGGACAAGAGCTTCTTATGGTTCAGGAGATATTCGTAGAAGCGCAATGCCGACTCGTTCGCAAACTCGGCTTTGCATGCCCTGGCTGCCCTCAAGGCGTAGCTGATTGCTTTCTCCCCGCACCTCCCCTCCGTGAAATGCATTGCCAATTCCTGCAGGTTTTCCTGAGTACCGTGGTGCTCCTCGAGGATTTCTCCGATCCTCTGATGCATTCGGCGGCGTTTCCCTGCAGGCAGATCCTCCGTGATCACCTCGGAGATCAGCGCATGCCGGAATTCGAAGCATCCTCTTCCGCTCACTTCACCAATGATTTGTCTGGAGATGAGTTCCCTGAGCCTTGTCTCGAGCTCATCCGAGTCCAGCGAGCTCAGCGCCCGCAGTTGGTCCTTGGGAAGCGCCCGCCTGGCCAAGGCGAGCCATTCCGTCACGGCAAACGCACCGGGCGACAACTGGGCCAGCCGGCGCCTGAGCACTACGGCAACACTCGCCGGCACCTCCAGATCTTCAAAACCCTCGGAGGCAAGACGCCAATGGCCCGACTCACGCCACAGCAGCTCCCGGTCGACGAGGTGCTTGAGAATCTCCTCCACAAAAAACGGGTTTCCGCCGCTGGACTTGTGCACCCAGGTTCCGATCTCGCCGGCAAGCGAGGTTTCGCCTGTGATTCCGGCAATCAGATCCTCGATCGCCTGCAGGGGAAGAGCTTCCAGAGCCAGGGTTTCCGCCCTGAGTTGCCGGGCCGACAGTTCCATCAACCGTCTCAGGGGGCCCTGTTCCGCCTCCGCGGGCCGCAGGCTCACACACAAAAAGATGGGGTGCGCGAGAATATCCGAAGTCAAATAGTCCAGAACGGTGACCGTCGCCTCATCCGCCCAATGAAAATCATGCAACAAAAACAGCGTGGGGCGGTCGGCCAGGAGTCTCACCACCTCGCGCGTCAGCTGGTCCCGGAAAGGGCCCGCGGCCGACCCGGACGACAACTCAAAGCGCGGCGATTCCGCTGCCCGGGCTGCATCTTCAAATCGAAAGATCGCATGCTCACGCGTGGCATCTCCCTGCGCGGGTCGCAACTGCGCGGCGCGCGCCAAGATGCGCCGATAAGGACCATACGACCGGTCTTCGCAGGGAAGACAGGCAGCCTCAACCACTCTCCAGCCCTCGAGCAAAGCCCAGGTTCTGAGCTCTTCCAGGCATCGCGACTTGCCCGAGCCGCCCTCACCGGTCAAAAAAATGGTCCAGCCGCGGCCATCCTGCCGCACCCGGATCGCCCGCTCCTGCAAACATGCCATCTCCTTTTCCCGCCCGACAAATCGTCCCGGAGAGAAGTAGGCTTCCATCGACCCCGACACCGTCCCCGAATAATCCCGACCGCTCGCCGCGCTCAGCAGCCTGACCACATCTTCAGCCGAAGACGGCCGCTTATCCGGGTCCTTCTCCAGCAAGCCCAGCAGCACCTGGGCGAGACCGGCGCCGCCCCTCAGGCGTTCGATCGGGCGCGTGTCCACCTTCCCCTGCAGGTGTTTTTGGATCAGATAGCCTTCATCCTCATCATCAAACGGGAGGCGGCGCGCGAGCAGTTGATAGGCAAGGATACCGAGGGAATAAAGATCGGATCTGGGATTGCGCGCATGCCCGAGGAGAATCTCGGGGGCTGTATATGCGATCGTTGCCGGACTGCGCCTGCCCATTTTTGCCCGCCGGTTCAGTCCGAAATCCAATATCTTCGGCTCCGCCTCGCGGCCATCCACGTCGACGAGAATTACGTTGGATGGCTTCAAGTGGTGGTGCAGGATGTTCCGCGAATGCAGGAACTGAAGCACGCGACAGAGCTTTGCCAGGCATGACAGCACCCGATCGATGCTCCAGCCGGCGGATCCGTGAAAGGCATCCGCTCCTTCCACAAACTGACGCACCACGTAAGGAGTTGCGGCATGATCGATCACGCCGAAGTCCAACAGATGGGCCAGGTGGGGATGCTTGAAGCGGCTGAGGAAGGACAGCTCCTGCCGCAGGCTTCCGACTCCCTCCGCTGAGTCCCACTCGGTCAGCGTCCTGAGTACAACCAGGGATTCATCCATCAGGTCCCGGCACAGGTAGGCGCGGCCTAGTTCCCCTTGCCCCAGAAGCCGGTCCACGTGATACCGATCCCCGACAGTTGTCCCTTCCTTCAGACCCGGTGATGTCATCGATGCCTCGCTTCATGAGGGGAGGCTCCGCAGTGGACGGCAGCCTTGCGCCTGCTGTAGCGTGCAGCTTGGTCGCGTGCGAAGATTCTATGCCAAAAACGGGCAATCCCGATCAAGAATCGCATGCCTTCAAATCCGTATCCATGAAAAACTCCAAAGCACAGGGCGCAGTAAATGTGGCGTTATGACTGGCTTCAAGCTCCGGCTTTGGCCCCAACGGTCGGCATATGTTTGGCTTTCGTTTTTTTCTCTGCGCGTTCAGCGTCCTCCGCGTTGGGGTTTTGCTCCGTGCAGTCGCTGATTTCATCTCCGCGGCGTTTCAGAATCCAGCTAGTTCTTGACACCGGAACCGAATTCCCCGAAACTGCGCCCATGTTCGCTAAATGCAGGCTCGTGGCAGCTCTTGTCGTCGGCATGGTGCCTTGCGCGCTTACCTTTTGTCCGGCACATGCGCAGCAAAAAGAAACCATCGACTATCTGGTGCGTTCGGACCTGGGTGGCACACGCGGCGGCAGCCTGATCGCGTCGGTGAGTGAGGATCCGGCGACTTTCAATCTCATGTTCGCCGGCAGAGTGGCGAATGTCATGGTCGCTGAGCCGCTGTCGGCCGACCTGGTTCACATCAACCGGCGTACTTATGAACTCGAGCCCTCTCTGGCCACGGGCTGGGAGGCAGCCAAGGATGGCCGCACTTACACCATCCATCTCCGGCGCGGATTGCGCTTTTCGGATGGGAGGCCCTTCACTGCCGACGATGTCGTTTTTACCCTGAATGCGCTCCAGGATTCGCGGAATCCGTCGACCCGAGCCGATCAATTTCAAGCTGACGGCAAGTTTCCGGCGATCGCCAAGGTCGATGACTTTACGGTACTCTTGTCCTGGCCGAGGGCGGTGGGCACCGGACTCCGATCGCTCGATTCGATCCCCATGCTGCCCAAGAATCGATTGGTGAAAACCTATCAGGAAGGAGCCCTTGCTTCCGCATGGGGCCCCACCGCTTCGCCGCAAGAGGTCGCGGGACTGGGACCCTTTCGCTTGAAGGAGTATCAGCGCGGCGTCCGGATCGTGCTCGAGCGAAATCCCTTCTACTGGAAGAAAGACAAGGCCGGGCAGACGCTGCCGTATCTCGATACCCTGACCTTCCTGATTATTCCGGATCGCAATGCGGAAGCCCTTCGTTTTGAGGCCGGCGAAATCGACGTTCTCGGCTCCATGAATTCCGAGCACTTTGCCCGGCTGCGCCGCCCGGACAGGACGAAGGAATATACCGTACAGGATCTCGGCGCCGGGTTGGGCATGGATTTCATGTGGTTCAATTTGAACCCGGGCAAGAGCCCATCCGGCACTCCGTTTCTCGATCCGGAAAAACAAAGCGTCTTCGAACAGGCCGCGTTCCGGCAGGCGGTTTCCTGCGCGCTGGATCGCGAGGCGGTGGCACGATCCGTATATGGCGGGCTGGCGGTGCCGCAGTATGGCCCGATCAGCTCCGGTAACAGGGTCTGGTACAACACCAGCCTGCGGCCCACACCCTTCGACCCAAAGCGGGCGCGGGCACTGCTCGCACAGATCAGCCTCAAGGACACCAACGGAGACGGCATCGTGGAGTATGGCACTCTGCGCCGCCCTCTCGAAATTGTCCTCCTTACAACCAGGGGGAATGCGACCAGGGAAAAAACGGCCGAGATCATCAGGCAATATCTCGCGCAAGTCGGAATACGGGTGAATGTCCAGCTCCTTCTCATGAACGAGCTCGCGCCCCGCTTCAGCCGCTCCTTCGATTATGAGGCAATTCTCCTGAGTAACACCCCGACCGATGTCGTCCCTGACCTTCAGACCGACCTCTGGTACAGCAGTGGCGGCAACCACTTCTGGTACCCGGAGCAGAGCAAGCCCAATACCCCCTGGGAAGCTGAGGTCGATTCTCTCACAACCCGGCTGGTGCAAAGCCTGGATGATGCGGTGCGCAAAAAAGCATTCTTTCAAGTGCAGGAGATCTGGGCGCGGGAGATGCCGGCCATCGCGACCGTAGCCCCGAATATTCTCACCGGCTGGAGAAACAACCTGGGAAATATCCGGCCGTCGATCCTGGTGCCGTATCTGCTCTGGAATGTCGAGGAACTGACCAAACGGACGCGCTAGCGAGGCGCAGATCTTGAAGGTTTTCGCTGCCATCCTGAAACGGATTCTTCAGCTGGCAGTCCTCTCCCTGCTGGTCGCTTCGGCCACCTTCCTGTTGTCGTCGCTAAATCCGGGGGACTTTTTCTCCGCCCGGGAGCTTGATCCGACGGTGCGCCGGCAGACGATCGATCAGATGCGTCAGCAGTACGGGCTCGACCAGCCGCTCCTGGTGCAGTATGGCCGTTGGCTCAGCCGGTGCGTGCGCCTGGACCTCGGCAATTCCCTTTTTTATCAACAACCGGTGCAAGGCGTCGTGCTCGACGCCCTCACGAAAACGCTGTGGATGGGGGTTCCGGCATTGATGCTGGGCATGATCGGAGGAGTTTTGCTCGGGACGATGCATGCTCTCAACCGTTACACCTTCATCGGTCTCGCGCTCGATCTGCTCTCGACCGTGGCACTCGCCCTGCCCACGTTGGTTCTGGGGCTGGGCGCGCTCCTGATCGCAGCGTCCACGCATTGGTTCCCCCTGGGGAGCATGAGTTCAACCAGCCTGCAGGATCCGCATTTCCTCGTGGGGATTGCCGACAGGATCCATCATCTCGTGCTCCCCGTGGCCTGCCTGACGCTGCCCATTCTGGTATATGTGGAAAGGATCCAGTGTGCCGCGACGCAGGATCTCCTGAATGAGCCCTACGTCCGGGCCGCCCGCGCGCGCGGATTGCCGCAACAGCACATCTTCCTGCATTATTTGCTGCGGCCTTCGTTGAATCCGATCCTATCCACTTCCGGACCGCTGCTCGGCAGCATTCTGAGCGGGAGCCTCGTCCTGGAAGTGATCTTCACCTGGCCCGGACTGGGGCAGGCAACCCTGAACGCACTTTTCAATAAAGATGTGCCACTGGTGGCCGGTTGCGTCATCGGCAGCACCATTCTGCTTGTGGCCGGCAATCTGGCGGCTGATATCCTGCTGCTGATCCTCGATCCGAGAACGCGAGTCGCGGGGGGTGCGCTATGAATATCATCAACCGGCTGGCGCGCCTGTTCGCCGTCCTGCTTCTGCTCCTCTCGCTCCTCAGCGATTTCCTCTCCCCCAGCGCCCCGGATCTGCAAGACCTGAACCAATTCTACGCACCCCCCAGCCGCATCCACCTCCTGGACGCACAAGGGAACTTTCATTGGCGGCCCTTTGTCCATCGCATGAAGCTGACTGATGCTCTGGATGCGCGTTATCAGGTGCAAGGCGATGAGGTTTACCCTCTGGAGTTCTTCTGCCAGGGATACCGGTATCGTTTTCTCGGCCTTATCCCCGCATCCACGCACCTGGTCGGCACCCGGACAGCGGGGATGTTTCACCCTTGGGGCACAGATGCACAAGGGCGGGATGTCCTGGCGCAAACCCTGGCAGGAACGCGCAGCTCGATGCTGGTCCTGCTGTTCGGCATCGCGCTTTATTTCGCGCTGGGAGTGACCATCGGAGCGTGCGCAGGAATGGCAGGCAGCTGGATTGACGTAGTTCTCATGCGGTTTTCTGAGTTCGTGCTTGCGCTGCCGGCGCTCTACCTGGTGGTGGCAGTGCGTGCGTTGCTGCCGCCGCAGATGCCTTTCTGGCAGACAGCTTTGCTCACCGCCGCCACGATCGCAGGTGTAACCTGGCCGCCCATGGCAAGGGGAGTGCGCGGGCTGATCCTGCAGGTTCGGAACGCCGGCTACGTGGAAGCAGCCAGAGCCCTTGGAGCCTCGCCGTGGTACATTTTCCGGCGTCACATGCTTCCCGCCCTGGCACCCTTTGCCATGGCGCAGATCGCAGTAGCCGCGCCTGTATTCATACTTGGCGAGGTGATCCTGTCGTTCCTCAATGTCGGATTTCAGAACTCCTGGGCTTCCTGGGGCGCGATGCTTCGCAATCTCACACAGGATCCGCGTGTTCTTACGGACTTCTGGTGGAACCTGTCACCACTGGGCTTCGTATTCGTCACGCTGTTTTGCCTGAACAGCTTCGGCAGACGGTTGCGCGCAAAAGAACCCACCCAGCTCGCCTGAAAGGCGAGCTCCGAGAACTCGCGTCGGTGCCCCTGTCGACAGGCAATCCGCCGCATTCATGCTTCATGCAGCAGTCGCAGGCGCAGCGTCACAAACCACTGGGCCTCAGGACAGACGCCAAGGGATGGCGCCCCTGCGGGAGTAACACCTGACCCGCAGGGGCAATCCGTGCCAATGGCACCCTCAGTCCTTTGCTTGATCAGAAGATGGCCTCGTCCGGCACCGACCCGCCCGATGCGGAAAGCAGGTTCGCTACTTCTTCGGCGGAACCACCGCGTCCTTGCAGGCCTTGGCCACGCGGAACTTCACCACGGTTTTCGCAGGAATCTTTATCGAAGCACCTGTCTGAGGATTTCGCCCCATCCGCGCCTTGCGATGCGATTTCACCAGCTTGCCGAGTCCGGGAACCACGAACTGGCCGTTCTTCTTGGTTTCAGCGATAGCCGTATCTGCAATCGTCTCGAGAACTGCACCCGCTGCGGCTTTCGTCATTCCATTCTTTTCTGCTATGAGCGAAATGAACTGACTCTTCGTCATCACTTTTCCAGCCATACCTACCTCCTCTGACTTGGTTCTTTCTGAACTGTCTCAACATGTACATTCAAACGAAGACACTGACATTTTGCGGATATTCTCAGAAAAAGCAATCATCAATTTCGTATTTTATGGCCTTTTTTCAAGAAATTTGAGGTTTGGGGCTCGAAAAAGGGAGCATTCTGAATTTCCAGTCCGGCCACGGCGGAGTTCATACGGTCGATGCAATTCCGGAATGTCCCTTTTTGCTCGAACAGCGATGCTTTGATCGAGGCGTTTCACTTGCGGGGCTGATAGTAAGGATTGCGTCCGGCGGCATGATCGGTGGTGTCGAGAATCTCACCCACTTCCGGAAACATCTCCCGGATCGACCTTTCGATTCCCTGCTTCAATGTAACGTCCGCCGCGCCACAACCCTGACAGCCGCCGCCCAGACGCAGATACACCGAGTTCTTCTTCACGTCGATCAATTGCACCCAACCGCCGTGCATGCCCAGAGCCGGATTGATCTCGCGTTCGAGCAGCTGTTGTATCTTCTTGCGTATTTCAGCCTCCGGAGGAATGCCGCGAACAAACTCCTCGCTGACTGCAGGCTCGCCCGATCGGATGTGCTCGCGGATCTTGGCGCCGATCTGTTTGCCGATTGTGGGCCAGGCCTCGAATCCTGATTTCGTGACCGTGATTTGATTCTCGGCGATCAAGACATTCTGCACCACGGGCACTTCAAAAATCCGGGCGGCCAGGGGAGAAAGCTTCGCGACCTCCCGGTTGGCAAAATACGCCGATCCGCCGGCGTAGACCGGACGGTCGACCGTGAATCTACACACAGCCGGATTGACCGTTGGTTCGCCGATGATTCCTATCTCGTTGTCCAAAGCTTTCTCCTTTATGTGAGCTCGCATGAAAGTACCTGACAACCCATTCAAAGTCAATTGGGATGCACCCGCGGTGCGGCAATGCCTGCGCCGTGAAATATGGAACAGACCCGGCGGCAGTGGATTTCTTGAATTCCTCCAAACGACTCGACAACGGGCCCCCGAGTGGTTACATTTACCTTCTTTGACGCCTGAGCGTGGACATGAATGCAAAACCTAGCCGAGGAGTACCTTCATGAGTCTGCCGAGATTTTTCTTATGTCTGGGCCTGGTTGCCCTGCTGCTGGCGCACGTTTCTGCAACGCCACAGAATCAATCGCCCGCCAGGCCATTCCGAATGATGCCCGTTCCGACGGTCCTGACGCCGTCCGAGGGAAGGCTCAAGATCGATGAGAATTTCCGTGCCACACTGACCGGATTTGCGGAGCCGAGACTGACACGCGCCCTGTCAAGGTTCCTCGAGCGGCTGCAGGAGCGCACCGGTTTTCGCTTCGCGTACGGAACGACGCCGGATACGAGTCAAGCGCAGCTCGTAATCGATTGCGCCGGCCCGGGAGAGCGTGTGCAGTCGGTGCGGGCAGATGAGTCGTATCGCCTGGAAATCAGTTCGGTCGGGGCTCGGCTCACGGCGCCTTCGCCGCTGGGTGTACTCCACGGGCTGGAGACAATGCTGCAACTGATTGACATCGATTCGGAATCATTCTTCTTCCCTGCCGTGAGCATTCAGGACCGCCCGCGCTTTCCCTGGAGAGGCCTCATGATCGACGTGGCACGCCACTGGCAGCCGGTCGAGGTCATCAAGCGCAACCTCGATGCGATGGCTGCCGTCAAACTGAACGTCTTCCACTGGCATTTGTCGGAAGACCAGGGGTTCCGCGTCGAGTCGAAGCGGTATCCCAGACTCCAGACGCATGGTTCGGACGGGCTCTATTACACTCAGGCTCAGGTGCGCGAGCTGGTGGCCTATGCGCACGACCGCGGGATCCGCGTTGTCCCCGAGTTTGACATGCCTGGCCACACGACGGCCTGGTTCCCAGGATATCCCAGGCTCGCAAGCGCTCCCGGCCCCTATCAAATTGAGCGCAAATGGGGCGTCTTCGATCCCGTGATGGATCCCACCCGCGAGGAGGTATATGCGTTCCTCGACTCCTTCCTGACCGAGATCGTGCCGCTGTTTCCGGACCAGTTCTGGCACATCGGTGGGGACGAAGTAAACGGTAGGCAGTGGAACGCCAATACCAGAATCGCAGCGTTTAAAAACCGCCGCGGTATGAAAAACAACGAAGATCTGCAGGCCTACTTCAACAAGCGCCTGGTCACTCTCTTAACCAGGCACGGCAAGAAGGCGGTCGGCTGGGACGAAATACTGCACCCTGACCTGCCGAAGAGCGCCGTGATCCAGTCATGGCGTGGTCAGGCCTCCCTCGCGCAGAGTGCGCAGAAAGGGTACTCGGGAATCCTCTCCTACGGTTATTACCTTGACCATTTACGCCCCGCTGCCTACCACTATCAGGTGGACCCTTTGGGCCAACAGGCTGCATCGCTGGCCGTGGAACAGAAGGCCCTGATCCTGGGCGGTGAGGCTTGCATGTGGGGAGAGTACATTACGTCCGCAAACATCGATTCGCGCATCTGGCCCCGCGCGGCAGCCATTGCAGAGCGTTTGTGGTCGCCACCCGAGGTGAAGGACGTGGACGACATGTATGGCCGGTTGGCATACATCAGCCGGCACCTCGAGTCCCTGGGCCTGACGCACAACTCCAGCTATCCGTGTATGCTGCAGCGCATGACTGCAGAACAGGTGCCGGCTGCGCTCAGAACGTTGGGCGACATCGTCGAGTCCGTGAAGCAGCTGCGGCGCGGCAGCTTGCGCCCCTATACGAGCTTCACCCCGATGAATCGCCTTGCCGACGCCGTTCCCCCGGAAAGCGATCTGGCGCGGGATTTCAACCGGCGGGTCGATCTGGCACTGGCATCGCAGTCCGGCTTGCAGGCCCAGTCCGCAGACCTTCGCATGTGGCTGACGCGCTGGCACGATAACCATTCCCTGTTGCAGCCGGCTCTGCGGGAATCCTACCTGCTGCGCGAGTTGGAACCGCTGTCGGAAAACGTGACGGCGCTCGCCAATGCCGGCCTGCAGGCGCTGGAGTGTCTGGAATTCGGCCGAAAACCTCCGGAATCGTGGGGCCGCGAGCAGGCAGCGCTTCTGCAGCGCGCCGACAAGCCCGCAGCGGAGGTGCTGGTGATGATCATCCCGGGTCTGCGCAAGCTGATCGCAGCCGCGAATCAGATCCCGCAGGATCCCAAGCAGCAAAAAAGCTAAGGAGAACGCTAATCCAGGGGAAATCTGCGCTTCCGTGCATCGGCGTCTACCTGCAGTTTGACCCCGGCAGACATCCTCGTGAATTGGGACTGCTGTCAAACTCGCGATGAGGCAAGAAAACGCATCAGGTCGGGGGCTCCCGGGACAGGAACCTCCCTACACAACCTTCTTTCCCAGAGGAAAGGACAACATCCGGTGCGCTGCGGTCCGCAGGGGCTTTGTTGTGGCGACTTCCTGCTCCTCAAAATCCAGGTTGGAGATCCGGTCCCATGGAATGGTGCTCTCGCGGTCGTTGAAGTGAACGACCAAAAACTGCGGGTTTGACAGGTCGAGCACGTCGGTTGGCCTGATGGTCAATTGCCGATCATCCGCCGTGATGCTAATCGTGCTCTTCGAGGTATAGTGTCCCGGACAATTTCCCACCGGAGTAATGTCGGGGCCCTTTATCATCTGCAGAATCCATTCCTGTCTCTTGCTGGTCAACATCTGATCCCTCGCGGTATTCACCTTCTACATGCACAATGTCCCGCCGTGAAGACTGTAGGTTCCACACGGGGACACCAAAACTCAGCCGAAAATTATGTTGCCGACAACAGCACTTAGCTTCAGCACGCGAGGGGGTGTGCGTGCCGTACAGGCGTCAGGGACGCCCGCCGTGGTCCTGTGGTTGCAAAGAACCGAAAAGACTATAGCACGATCGGTTAGCCCTGTGTACAGAATTTGTATCGGACATCGCAGAATCACTCTTTTAGACAGACTCACTGAAACACCACCCATTGGATTGTTCTCAGGAGCTCCAGATACGCGACGACACTCTCGAGCGGCACCTCTTCGTCCAATTCGCCGGCGACGGCGCTGCGGATTTCCGTGATCGATCGTTTCCCATTGATGTAGTTCAGAATCGTGCCTGCCTGCGGCGCAGTCACGCCGATCGATTTCAGCGCATCTGGATGATCCTTCATGTAGTTGCCGTACCGCTCGTTGGCGGATATCTGGAACTCGCGGCCCTTGACGGACGGGGCAAGGGCCGGAATGAGGGATTCGTATTTTTTCTGCATCGCCGATACGCCCGGCTCCACCGGCGCGACCGTGCCCAGCTGTGTAGCCTTGAGCCTTGCATAGCCGAGCATCTGGCTCCTCAGCCCGGTTCGATACAGATTCCACTGTTGTACCCGGTTCGTCACCACTGTCCTGGCGAGAGCCGACCCCGTGTAGATATCCTCGATCGATCGGAGGGCCCCAATTTCGCGCCGGATGCCGGCATCCACGAGATTGAGGGCCCGGCTCGTTTCGGCCGCCAGCGTTTTCGCCTCTGCGCCTTCGATGTGTGCGAGGGCACGCGGGATCTCACGTTCGGCAACCCTGCCGTAACCGAATTCCGACACGGCGTCGACCAGGCCCGAAACCACATCGTCGCTGCAGTTGGCGGCCACCCAGGCCGCGGCCGCGCCGATGAAGGCCACCCGCTTCATTTCCGTCGGGTCGCCTTTGTCCGGAGTGTCGTGATCCGTGTGGTACCACTGGTCGGGCCAGACAAAGAACTCGATGCCCGGGACCGCAACCGATGCGTTGTTAAAACATATGTGATCGCTGCCTCCGGTGGCCCGGTGAATGAAGAACCGAAAGGCATCGTCGGATCCGTTCTTCTCGACCATGGGATTGGAAAAATACTGCCCCCGCGGCCTGCCGCGCGGAGAATCCGGCAGGTAGACGATATCGTTCGTGCGCCAGACGTAGTTCATGATCGATTTTGCCAGGCCGTCGAGATAGCTGGGGAGATGTCCCGGGCACTCGCTCAGGGTGAACACTGCATTGTTCTTGCGCAAACCTTCGCCGACCATGTCCATGTTGATATTGATATCGACCGTGTCGGCGAAGCCCGGGTGCTGCTTGATAAACTCGTAGGTGCCGGAAATCTCGTTCGGCCAAAGGAAGTAGATGGTTCTGCGCGGCTGCGGCAGCTGGCCGGCAGCAATCAGCGCCTGCAAGGCCCGCAGGATCTCCAGTTGCACGACGCAGCCGCTCATGTCGTCATTGGCACCGCGTTTGGTGTAGCCCTCGAACAAATGAGCAGTGAACACCACACCCTTCGCTTCCGGCTGCGTCCCAGGAATCCAGCTGTAAACGGCTTCGAATTTGTTGGGGTATTTTTCAACCAGGGTCTTGGCCCGGACGACGACCTTCTGGCTTCCTTCCAGATCCTCGAGCAGCTCAGACCACTGGCGCCAGGAAATTGTGAGGCCGAGCTTGAGATTGGAGTGCTCGGCATATTGTCCCGAAGAGTAAATCACCTGATCGGGATCCAGAAAGCGTTCCTGCGCGCTGAAGGAGATGACTCCCTGAATCCCGGCAGCATCGAGGGCTCTGGCGACATCTCCGCGGACGTGAGACCACATCAATGCCAGTTTGCCGCGGTACTTGTCCTGGGGCCCGGCGCCGGTCAGGCGCTTGATCTCATCCTGGCTCAAAGGCGGGATATAGACAAGTTCACCGGTCAGGTCCGCGGTAACCGATCCTTGAGCGACCAGCGCGGCGTCGGCTCCCAGCCGGGCGACCAGACGGCGCTCCGGTTCGAGCACCCAGAACTCGCCTTCACGCGCATAGTCGACTGACCCGATTGCCGGGTAACGCTCGATCCTGGCCGTGACGATTCCATAGCTCCTGACCAGGTCATAGATCTGTTGCGATTCAAAAAGAGTCCCGGTGAACTCCTGCGGATCCCTTTGCCAGGGTGCGCCCGCGAGCTTCACTTGGTTGTTGAACGCCATTTGCCCGGACACCTCGTTGGCGAGCAACGCAACGATCTGCGGCGGCAGCGGTGTCTTAAGAACGGCCGGGACCCTGGCTTGAGATTGCGGCCACAGCAGGCACGGAAATGCAGAAAGCAGCAGGATTGGCACGAACTTGGTGCAGGTCGGGATTCTCACGGTTCACCTCACGTTCTGGTTGGAGGAAGCCGCACAGTCGTCCCAACATAGGAGTTCCACGCCGCCAATTCAACGGATTTCAACTGCAGCAAACCGCGAGCATACGAGGTCTGTGAAACGCAAAACCTCGCGTATTGCAAGCATTCCATGGTGGGCGGGCCTTTGCAGCCAATGATCTTGCGGCGCCCGAAGACGTGGGATAAGATCGTCGTGTCTGCATACAACCGGCGAGGTGATTTGATTGTGGTGACCAAAATCCTCTGCTTTGTTTTCGGCCTGATGCTGGTATCCGCCGCGAGATCAATTCCTCAGATCCCCATGGAGAGCGTGTTGAGCCGTGTCGCTGTCCCGTCCGAAGGCGACCTGCGCGGCCTCGTGGACGTCGTCGGTTTTCCCCGGCGCGCCGATCAGATGGATTTCATCGGCAAGACCTGCGAGGATCTCGAAAGGAATGCGATCAAAGCCAATCAGAAGCGATATGCATTGACGGACACTAGCGCTCTGGTCTGTGGCGTTTGTCCGCACGATGATTACATGCTTGCGGGACACGTCTATGCTCACGTGCAGCGTTACATGAAAGCCCGAACCGTCATTCTGATCGGGAACGCACACTGGTCGGAAACGTTCGGGATCCGGAACCAGCTGATTTTCGGCGATTTCAAACGGTGGCGAGGCCCTTACGATCCGGTGAAGGTTTCGTCCGCACAGGATACGATCATCGCGAAGCTGCCGGCAGATAGCTATGGCATCAACCGGAAACTCGTGGAAACGGAGCACTCTCTCGAAGCTGAGATACCCTACCTGCAGTATTACAACCGCAAAGTCGAGATCATCCCCATCCTGATTCCCTTTTCGGACTGGAGCACCCTTGACAGGCTTGGCCGGGATCTCGCCCAGGCGGTCACGGACATAGCCCGGAAAAACAATTGGAGGCTCGGCACCGATCTGGCCGTACTCTGCTCCACCGACGGCCAGCATTACGGCGATTATGGCTGGAGCTATTACGATTACCATCCGTTCGGCTGCGATGCCGACGGCTACAGGAAAGCGCTGGCCTTGGACCGCAGGATGATAAGCGGCTTTCTTGTAGGGCAAGCCAGCTCTGACCGTGTGCATGGTCTGTTCTCCATGCTGGTCGACGAGGGCGATATTTCGCGGTACAAGGTCACCTGGTGCGGCCGGTTTGCTGCGCCCTTCGGAATAAACTTCGCGCTTCACCTGGCTCGCATGATGGAGAACAGAAATCTGACTGGGCACCTGATGCGCACGGGCTCCAGCCTGTCCGATCCCTGGCTGCCGCTCAAGGAATATGATCTTGGAGCCACATCGGATTCCAACCTGCACCATTTCGTGACCTACTTTTCACTGGGCTTCAAGTAAAACCTCTCGCTCGGAGAAAATCGGATCCCATGGACCCAACGATACAGTTGCTCCAAGATCTGGTCGCCGTCGACTCCGTCAATCCGTCGCTCGTAGCCGGCGGCGCCGGGGAAACCCGGATCGCTGCGGTCATCGCGGCGGAGTTGCAAGCCGCGGGGCTCGATGTTGAAATAATGGAGGCCGCTCCCGGACGTCCCAATGTGGTGGGCATCCTCGAAGGACGAAGGCCGGGCCGCTCCCTGTTGCTGTGCGGGCACATGGATACGGTCGGTATCACCGGCATGACGGCCCCGTTTGATCCGGTCGTGGCCGAGGGCCGGCTCTACGGCCGCGGCGCCGAAGACATGAAAGGGGGTGTGGCCGCGATGCTCGGCGCAGCGCGAGCCGTAGCCCAAAGCGGAGGCCTGCCGGCAGGGAGGCTGATCATCGCCGCCGTGGCCGACGAGGAGTATGCCAGCCTGGGGGCGGAGGCGCTGGTTGCCCGCTGGAGTGCCGACGCGGCCGTGGTCACGGAACCCACTGGTCTGATGATAGCGACAGGACACAAGGGATTTACCTGGGTTGAAATTGTCACCGAAGGCGTCGCTGCCCATGGCAGCCGCCCGCGCGAAGGCCGGGACGCGATTTTCCGCATGGCGCGCGTCCTGGCACGCCTTGAGGTGCTTGACCGCGAGCTGCAGTCCAGGGAAGCGCACCCGGTGATGGGAACCGCATCATTGCATGCCTCGCTGATCAGCGGCGGGCGCGAGCTCAGCACCTACCCCGAGAGCTGCGTGCTTCGGATGGAGCGCCGTTCGATCACCGGGGAGCATGGTGATACTGCGCTGGGCGAGGTGGAGGCAATCCTCGCGGCTCTCCGCTCGGAGGATGAAGAGTTTCGGGCATCCGCGAGGCTCCTGTTTGACCGGCTTCCGTACGAGATCCCGGCCCAGCATTTTCTCATCCCTGCCCTCGAGGACGCGCTCGCCGGAACGGGGCGCATTCCGAACCGCGGCGGTGCGTCCTTTTGGACCGATGCGGCGGTTCTCGGGCATGGGGGCATCCCGTCGGTCATTTTCGGACCCGGCGGAGGCGGACTCCACGGACCCGAGGAATACGTCAACATGGATGAAGTGCTGGTTTGTCGCGATGTTCTCACGGAGCTCGCGCGCATCGTTTGTGTTGGAGAGAAAATCAGGCCGAAAGGACCTTCGTAACGACAAAGGGCTTGAGCTGGTCTTCTTCGAGGTGTTTTGGGTCCCAGCGGTTTGACATGACAGCCATGGAGGATATATGAACGACGCACAGCCGACTGTCTACCCCTACATCCCGAACTCCGCACCAGATATAAAGGCGCGGATGCTGAAGGAGGTCGCGGCAACAAGCGCGGAGGACTTCTACGAGGATGTGCCCGAAAAACTCCGGATCCGGGATCGGATGAACCTGCCTGAACCTCTGCTTTCCGAACATGCCCTGAAACGGCACGTGGAAGGCATCCTTGCCAAAAACCAGACCGCAGGGGAGCATCTCAGCTTTCTCGGCGCCGGCTGCTGGCAGCACCAGGTGCCGGCCGTATGCGACGAGGTCAACCAGCGCAGCGAGTTTCTGACCGCCTATGCCGGCGAGCCCTACGACGATCACGGCCGCTTCCAGGCACTTTTCGAGTACACCAGCATGATGGGGGAGCTGTTGAACATGGATGTCGTCAACGTCCCGACCTACGACGGCTACCAGGCGAGTGCGACCGCGCTGCGCATGGCTGCCCGCATCACAGGAAGGAGCGAGGTGCTCGTCTCCCGGGCCATAAGCAGCGGAAAACTCTCGAAAATAAGGGACTACCTCAAGCCCGACCTCGACATCGGGATTATCGACTACGACCGCCTCACCGGCCACATGAACCTCGAGGCGCTCAGGACCGCAATTTCTTCTGAAACCGCTGCCGTCTATTTCGAGAATCCTTCCTACCTCGGAGCCATCGAGGTGGCAGGCGACAGAATATCCAGCGCGGCCCACGATGTCGGAGCTATCTGCGTTGTCGGCGTCAACCCGATCTCGCTGGGAGTGCTGACTCCTCCGGCCGACTATGGCGCGGACATCGTCTGCGGCGACATTCAGCCTCTCGGCATGCACATGCAGTACGGTGGCGGCCAAGCGGGGTTCATCGCCACGCGCGACGAGGAAAAATACGTCATGGAGTATCCGTCACGGCTATTCGGAATTACCTCCACGCGAGTGGAAGGGGAATACGGCTTCGGCGACGTTGCTTATGAAAGGACTTCGTTTGCGCTCAGGGAAAAGGGCAAAGAGTGGGTAGGCACGGCAGCTGCCCTCTGGGGCATCACAGCAGGAGTCTATCTGGCTCTCATGGGCCCCCAGGGCATGGTGGAAATCGGCGAGGGCATCATGGCAAGAGCCAGATATGCGATGTTGGAATTGGCCAGGATAAACGGCATCCAGACTCCCTTTTTCCATTCCCCTCACTTTGGGGAGTTTGTCGTCAACCTTGGCGACACCGGCAGGAAGGTTGCCGATGTCAACCGGGAGCTGTTGAAGCGCGGCATCTTCGGCGGAAAAGATCTGTCGGGCGAATTTCCCGAACTGGGCGAGAGCGCGCTCTACAGTGTGACCGAGATTCACACCAAGGAAGACATAGACCGGCTGGCACAGACCTTGCGGGAGGTGTGCGCATGAAGACCCAGGAACCGACCCAACCATCGCCGGATCAGCGCAAGCGCCGGCTGAGACAGTATCATCAAGCTCAATGGAACGAGCCGGTGATCTTTGAGCTCGACTGCCCCGGTCAACGAGGAATCCTCGTGCCGGAAGTGCAGGAGGGCATCAAAAATGCCGTCGGAGATGTGCGGGTGACCTTGCCTGCAGTCATGCGCAGGACGGTGCCGCCCGCTTTGCCCGAACTCTCGCAGCTTCACGTGCTCAGGCACTACCTGAGGCTCTCCCAGGAGAACCTCGGCGTGGACCTGAACATAGACGTGGGCCAGGGCACGTGCACGATGAAGTACAGCCCCAAGGTCAATGACCAGTTGGCCAGAATGCCGAAGATGGCCGACCTGCACCCGTTGCAGGACGAAAATACCGTCCAGGGGATTCTCGAGATCATGTACCGGTTCGAGCAAATGCTCAAGGAGATCTCGGGAATGGATCAATTCTCACTGCAGCCTGCCGCGGGGTCCGCCGCGATCTACACCAACGCCTCGATGATCAGGGCCTTCCACCACGCCCGTGGCGACTTCGACCGCGACGAAATCATAACCACGATCTTCTCGCACCCTTCCAATGCCGCGTGCGCCCGAACTGCAGGATTCAAAATCACCACTCTCTATCCCGACGCAGACGGCTATCCGGACCTGCCCGCCCTGAAAGCAGCTGTTTCCGAGCGCACCGCCGGCCTGTTGATCACCAATCCGGAAGATACGGGGATCTTCAATCCGAGGATCGAGGAGTTCGTCAAAGCTATCCACGGCGCTGGCGGATTGTGCTCTTACGACCAGGCAAACGCCAACGGCATCCTCGGTATCACCAGGGCCCGTGAAGCGGGTTTCGACCTGTGCCACTTCAACCTTCACAAGACGTTTTCATCGCCTCATGGGTGCGGCGGCCCGGCCGTGGGCGCCACGGGCGTAACGCGTAAGTTGGCCCGGTTTCTGCCGGTCCCCGTCATCGAGTTTGACGGCCGCAGGTATCATCTCAACTATGATCGGCCGGAGAGCATCGGCAAGGTGGGCCCGTTCTACGGCGTCGCGCCTGTTGTCCTGCGTTCCTACGCCTGGGTCATGTCGCTCGGCGCGCGCGGCTTGAGAGAGGTCGCAGAAATCGCTGTTCTCAACAATAATTATCTGCTCAAGAAAATGCTGGAGATCCCGGGCGTGAGCGCCCCTTACGCTCGGGGGAGGCGCCGCATCGAGCAGATGCGTTACAGCTGGGAGAGTTTGTCCAATGAGACGGGCGTGCATTCCGAGGAAATCGGGTTGCGGGCGGCGGACTTCGGGGTCCATTACTGGACCAGCCACCACCCCTACGTAGTGCCGGAACCCTGCACGCTCGAACCGACAGAGTCCTATTCCAAAGATGACCTCGACGAATATGTCGGCATCCTGGCGCATGTCGCTGAAGAGGCGCGGAGCGATCCCGAACGGGTCAAGAGCGCCCCTCACAACAGCACTGTCCACACTATCGATCACTCTCCCCTCGACGACCCGTCTCGCTGGGCGATGACCTGGCGTGCCTATCTGAGAAAGAACCGGGGCAAAAGAGAGAATTCATAAACCGGCCACGGTGCATACGGATTACAGGATACGGATTGTCGCGTGAGTCGTGAGATCCGCGGCTGTTCTTCAAGGGCTGATCGCATGAATGAGCTCGCAGGCAAGTGCGCAATTGTTACTGGAGGGGCATCAGGAATCGGCCGCGCGACGGCATTGCTTTTTGCGCAGGAAGGAGCGGCTGTATCGATTGCGGATATCGATCGGACGGCCGGTACCGTTGTCGCCACACTGATTGAAGACCAGGGTGGTCGGGCGATATTCGTGCCTTGTGATGTAACGCGCGCGATCGACTGTGAACGCGCGGTGCGGCAATCCGTGACGGAACTAGGAGGCCTCGATATTCTCTTCAACAATGCCGGCATCATCCGGCGCGCCACGGTCGTGGAAGCGACCGAAGAGGAATGGGACCGCGTCATGGCGGTCAATTTGAAATCGGTCTTCCTGTTCTCGAAGTTTGCCATTCCTGTCATGGCCCGCGGCGGTGGCGGCGTGATCATCAACACGTCTTCAGGTTGGGGGCTGGCCGGCGGCCGGAAGGCCGCCTCCTACTGCGCCTCGAAGGGGGCCGTCGTGCTTCTGACCAAAGCAATGGCTCTCGATCATGCCCCGCAGAACATTCGCGTCAACTGCATCTGCCCGGGGGATACCGACACACCCATGCTGCGGCAGGAAGCCAACCAGCTCGGCGAAGCTGTCAATGCCTTTCTTGAAGAAGCCGCGCAGCGCCCGCTCGGGCGCATCGGTACTCCCGACGATATCGCGAGAGCGGCGCTATATCTCGCCAGCGGCGCCTCATCTTTCGTCACCGGCACCACCCTGGTCGTCGACGGGGGCGGACTGGCAGGCTGATCCCAGTGTACGGAGAGGGGAGCTTTTTCTCTGCAACCTCTGCGGCCCCTGCGTTGAGATTTGTCAGTCTGCCTTGCTGCGGAGGTTTTCCAGGCCTTCGCGTACGATCAGCGGGATGAGCGCGAGTGCCGCAACCGGATCGGCCCACCACCAGCCGAGCAAGGTATTCAATAGCAGGCCGCAAAGCGTCGTGGCGGAGAGCCAAGCGCATGCTATGGTCTCGTAAGAGTCGGCATGGAGCGCCCTGCTTCCCAGCTTTTCGGCAGTCCTCAGCTTGGCGCGCGCCAGAAGCGGCATGACGACGAGGGAGATGACGGTCAGCGCGATGCCGATCACACTGGGCGCCGGTTCGCGACCAAAACCCAGCAGACGACGGCATGAATCGAGCAGCAGATACACAGCCAACAGCAGCAGGAGTGCGCTGGTCAGCCGCGCCGCCCAGCGCTCCGCTTTTTCCACCTGCTCCTGCAAGCGGCCACTCATCTCGTAAGAGAAGCGCCAACCCACGACGATCCCGCTGGCGGTTTCGACAAACGAGTCGACACCGAATCCGACGAGCGCGACCGACCCGGCGGCAATGCCTGAGGCGATACCCACCACCCCCTCGATCACATTCCAGATAACCGTGAAAATGGACAGATGAAAGCCGCGCCGAATCAGACGATCTCGTTCCGACATAGGCACTCCATACGGTCGATGTTAGCATACGAAACACAAGGATCTCGAAGACCACGACCAATCCAAGTAGAGTATCGATGAGGTCTCTGCGAGGCAAAGCTGCGGATATCTCCTTGTCGGCACAGTCTTCTGCGCGGCTCATGGAGACCACGAAACACACCAAACACGCGACAAAGATTTCATGGATTTCGGATATTTCGTGGTCCGCGTCCTGGATGCTGCTTTGCCGCGCCGCTGCCTTCGTGGTTTAATGGTCTTTGTCAGCGGAGGGCAGTATGTTGAATCCCAGCTCAAATCTCGTATTGACCCGGGGGCAGGCATCGCATTTTGCAGCTCTCGCTCTCAAAGGGATATGCAGGGAATATCCAAACAAACCGGATCATGTGTTGAACGACGCCGCCGACCTGCGCGGTCCTAAGGAACTCCATCCGGCGTTCTACGGGTGCTTCGATTGGCACTCCTCCGTGCACGGGCACTGGATGCTGGTGCGGCTTGTGCGCCTCCTCCCCGGGCTCCCCCAGGAACACGAGTCCCGCACGGTGCTCAACGCACATCTCACCGCCGAGAACCTGCGCGCCGAGGCAGCCTATCTGAACGCGCCTAACCGCCAATCTTTCGAGCGCACCTACGGATGGGCGTGGCTGCTCAAGCTCGCCGAAGAGTTGCACGGCTGGAGAGATGATGACGGCAGGCACTGGTCCGCCAACTTGCAGCCGCTGTCGAACGCCTTCGTCTCCCGGTACCTGGATTTCATGCCTAAGCAGAACTACCCGATCCGCACCGGCGTGCATCCCAACACGGCCTTCGGTCTCGCTTTCGCCCTGGATTATGCACGTGCCCTGGCGGACCGCACGTTGGAGACGCTCATCGCGGAACGATCCCGGACTTATTTCCTGCAAGACTCAGACTACCCGGCATCCTGGGAGCCGGGTGGCGAGGATTTCTTTTCGCCTTCCTTGATGGAGGCGGATCTGATGCGGCGCGTGCTCGTGCCTGCGGAGTTTCGTGCCTGGTTTCAGCGCTTCTTGCCGGTCCTCAGCCGGGGCGAGCCCAAATCCCTGCTCGAACCGGCATTCGTCATCGACCGGAGCGATCCCAAGCTGGTGCATCTCGACGGCCTCAACCTGAGCCGGGCATGGTGCATGCGCCACATCGCCTGTGCTCTGCCCGGAGAGGATCCCACAGGTCGGATTCTGGCGGCCTCGGCCAGCCAACACGCAGCAGCGGCCCTGTCACACGTGGCCAGCGGCGATTATCTCGCTGAACATTGGCTTGCTTCCTTCGCGGTCTACCTGCTGTCAACCTGGGAGCGTCAGGAGATGGCCATCAGTCAATAAGCATCGAGGCAGCAGGCGCGGAGAGCACCAAAAAGGTAATGAGGAATCGATGAATCATGGGAAACAATCTATGGAGTCCGTGGCTGCCTTTTCTTCAGGAGCGGGGGGGATATGCGACTAGGCATTGACTTTGGCACAACACGAACCGTGGTGGCTGCCGTGGATCGTGGCAACTACCCGGTGATCAGTTTTCAGACTGAGGCCGGGGACATGCAGGCATGGTACCCCTCTCTGATCGGCGTGCGAGGCGGCCAGACGGTGTTTGGCCTCGAGGCCCAGGCGCATCAGGGCGAACCAGGGTGGTGTTTCCTCCGATCCTTGAAGAGATCCCTCATCGAGCTCTCCCCCGATGCGACCGTTACGCTCGGCGGCCGGCCCACAGCCATCTTTGATCTCCTGGTCCAATACCTGGCCCGCCTGCGCCGGGATCTGTATGAATGTTCCAACCTGGAGGTAAAATCCAAGGAACCGCTCGAGGCACAGATCGCCATCCCCGCCAACGCCAACAGCAATCAGCGCTTCCTGACCCTGGAAGGTTTCCGGCGCGCCGGCTTCCGGGTCCTGGGCATGATCAACGAGCCTTCGGCCGCGGGCATCGAGTACGCCCACAGCCATATCAAGAACGAATGGACCGCTCGCAAAGAATACCTTGTGGTGTACGACCTTGGGGGCGGAACCTTTGATGCGTCCGTCATCGGGCTGGCAAACCACTATCACGAGGTGGTAACCGACGAGGGAATCGCCTGCCTGGGCGGCGACGACGTCGATGTACTTTTGCTCGACCTGGCTCTGTCGCGCGCTTCGTGCAGGCAGGAGCTCTCCGAGACGGCCCGTTATTACCTGCTCGAGGAATGCCGCCGGCAGAAGGAAGGCCTGCATCCCAACACGCGCAAGATTGCAATCGATCTCGCCAGGGCCATCGAGGGCAGCGGCACCGTGATTGTGACCACGGAAGAGTTGTATGCGCGCTGCGCACCGCTGGTGGAACAGACCATCACGGCCATGGAGGCAGCCATGGGGCGCGCACGCCAGCGGTCAGGTGTGGCCTGGGGTGGTGTCGAAACCATTTACCTGGTCGGCGGCTCCAGCGACCTGCCGATCGTCGGCCGCATGCTGCGCGAACGCTACGGCCGCCGTGTGCGCCGCTCCCCCTATCCGTATTCCGCCACCGCCATCGGCCTGGCCATCGCAGCGGACGCCGAGGCGGGGCACCAGCTCAAGGAGCGGTTCACGCGTCACTTCGGCGTCTGGCGCGAGGCCGAATCAGGCCGCCGTGTCGTCTTCGACCCGATCTTTCCCAAAGACACGCCCCTTCCCGAACGGTCGAAACCATCGCTCGCTCACACACGCATCTACCATCCCGCCCATAACGTCGCCCATTTCCGCTACTTGGAGTGCAGTCGTTTGACCGAGGACGGACAGCCCGCCGGCGACATCACGCCGTGGGACGAGATTGTCTTCCCTGTTGATCCGGCGCTGCGTGCTGCATCCAAACCCGACATCGTCGAAGTGCGCCGGGCTGATGAGTTCGCCTCGCAGCTAATCGAAGAGCGTTATCTGTGCAATCCCCACGGCATTATCGAAGTGACCATCACAGACCAGACGACATTCTATCAACAGAAGTACCGGCTGCGCCAGCCGACCGTCATGAAGCAACAAAAATCAGTTGCTAAAAAGCGGTGATAGGTGCGCAACACGAAACAACCAATGCTCACCTTCATGCCTGAAAGGCACCGATGCGTCAAGGGGCCGCTTTGACTTTTCTCCGGCAAGTGTCAAAATCATGAGTCGAGTGTATGGGAATCGCAGGCGGGCGCCGAGCAGCCACGCCACCGTTACTCGGGGAGGATCAGGATGAAAAGTGTTACAGCCGCAACCATCATTATAGTGTCAGAATGGGAGTCGTGGATATGCGGCGAACCTTCCTGTTGTTGATGTTGGCATCGACCCTGCCGATCTCGAGTGGCAGCCTGGCCCAGCAGAAGCGATCCCTGCCGGAAGTGAACGCCGCGGGGTTGAAAAAGGCAGTGGCTGAACAAAAAGGTAAAGTGCTGTTCGTAAATTTCTGGGCCACGTGGTGTGCACCGTGCGTTGCTGAGTTTCCGGACATCGTGAAGCTCTATAAGAAATACCATGCCAGGGGCCTGGAAGTGATTGCCGTGTCATTTGATACGGAGGCCCCTGTTGCGATTCCCTTCCTCGACAGGCAGAAGGCGGATTTCATCAACCTGCTGAAGAGTCCGAAACAGGACGATGACGCATTCATAAACGGCTTCGACAAGCAATGGCTTGGCGCATTGCCCGCCACCTGGCTCTTCGATCAGAATGGCAAGTTGGTTTTCTACGTCATGGGTAAATTCGATCCGGTCGCTCTTGACAGGCAAATCGCCACCCTGCTCGCACACGGATAGACCTCCAAGCTGCTGGGAACCCCGACCTGCATTTCTTCTGACGACAGTTCGGGCTCGTACCCAGACGCCGGGATTGTCTTAAGCCCATCGGCATTTACCTGCCACATTGGCATTTTCCAAAACAAATTCTGTCTGCGGTATTCTGCAGAGAGTAAAATTGGGGGGGTGCACTCTATCCCGAAAGACAGGATATCTATGAAGTTCCTTAGAAATCTGATATTGATCTCAGTTGTCGCAATGTCAGGTTCACTGACGACCGCCTTTCAAACCACTGTCGCGCAAGGCCAGGGTGTGGTGCAGACACAACAACCCGGCCCCCCGGGAACTTTTCGTGTCCACGTGCGGCTGATCCCGGTGGATGTGATCGTCACCGATCCGCGCGATCACCCGATAACGGATTTGAAGCGGGAGGACTTCCAGATCCTCGAGAACGGTCGTCCCCAGGAGATCCGGCACTTCTCGGTGCAGACCTTCACTGCAGATGCACCGCTACCAGGCCAGCGCCCGTTGCTGCGGAATGTTCCCACTCTTGAACTCGCACCGCAGCTGGCACGCACCTTTCTCTTCTTGATGGGGCGAGGACGTCATCAGACGCCGCTGAAGGCTGTGGACGCATTGATTCAGTTCGTGCGCAAGGATCTTTTGCCCCAGGATCGCGTGGCAGTATTTGCTTACAACAGTGCCACTGACTTCACCACTGATCACGAGCGGATTGCACAGGTGCTTGAGCGCTACAAAAAGGCAAACGACAAGATCGAGTCCTGGCTGGAGTTGCACCTGCGCGGTCTCGCGACCGTTTACGGGATCAAGGATGTTCCCAAGTCCGTTCAACCTGAAATAGACAGGATCTTCGCGACCACTCAAACGCTGGCATCCCGGCAGGTGCCGCCGGGGCGGATTACGGAGAAGGGCACGATCATCAGAGACTGGGACCGTGCCGCGGATGTCTTCCTGAGGGATACGGACAGGGCATCTGAAACAGATGCGCGCAGGGCGGTCGCTGACCAAATAGCCGAGGATGGAGGACCGGGATCGCAGATAATGCAGAACATGATCAGGTTTGACACCATCGACGCGGCGTTTGTCACTTTTTCCCTGCCGTTTGACGAGTTCGCCCCCAAGGCCGGAGGATCCTTCCAGGATCTGCAAAACCTCTTTACCTGCATTGAATATCTGCGGTACATGGAAGGTGAAAAGCACCTGATTTTTTTCAGCGGTGACGGGCTCCTGTTTCCGAACGGCAATGTGGAATACGATAAGGGCCTCGTCGCCATGTCAAACGATGCGCGCGTGGCAATCCACTCATTCCAAACCAGCGGCACTTTTGCGGATCCCGAGATTGTCCCCACAAAAGGAGTCGTACTTCCCACTCAGCCTAGGGGATCGACCTCCCCGGTGTCGCCTCCGCCACCGGTGCTCTCGCAAACAAACTGGAGCAGATCTTTCATGCTCTCCACCCTGGGAAGTTTCTCAGCGCTGACAGGGGGACGCGCAACCATCGGCGTGGACATCGGCAAGGCGCTTGACCGCCTCGACGAAACCACGCGCGTCGAGTACCTGCTCGGCTATTATCCTAAGGATGAGCGTTGGGATGGCCAGTACCGGCAGATTCAGGTGAAACTGAACCGACCCGGCACGAAGGTATCTTTCAGACACGGCTACTACGCCCGCGACACGCTGCGGCCTTACGATCGCGAGGAATTTCTCGCATTCAGCCGGATTTCCGCAGCCGGAGCCTACGAATCCGAAGTCGGGGACATTCCCCTGAAGATCACCGCGGCAAGAGAGGCGGGCAGCCAACCGCAGATTAAAGTCGACCTGCAGATCGATCCCGAGAAGGTCGGATTCAAGATGGTCGACCTGCGCCATGTGGGCAGGCTGCGCATTGCCATCTTCTACGCCGATGCCAACGGCAATAGTCTCGGGGACGACTGGAAAACTGTCGACATGGAGCTGCAGGAAGATAGCTATCAGCAGATCATGCAGTCAGGAATCAAGTACTCCGCGCTTATTCCGCTCAAAGCGCCAAACCAAATCCTCAAAGTGGTTGTCTACGACACGGTGGGCGACCGAGTGGGCAGCAAGCTGGTCAAGTTCAAGTAGATCTCCTCCGCAGCCGGCAACGAGATCATGATGAAGTGATCGAAGGAAGTCTTTTCCGCCTACCCTGCAAGTGTCTCGCGAACGGAGAGTGTGATTTTGTAAAAGACCGTCACCATCAGGAAACCCGCCGCCCAGATGCCAAGCACGATCGCGATCTCCGGCAGTGTCGGAGCATATCCGGTGACAGCTCCGAGCGGCGAGGGAACGAACCCACCCACGATCAAACCGATGCCCTTGTCAATCCACAGCGAGAGAAATATGAGCACACATGTCGGCGCAAGGATTTTTTCGGCCTTCCGCGTACGCGGCACAACCAAAAGGATCACCGAGATCACCGCCAGCATCGTCGATGTCCACATCCACGGCACCAGTGAGGCGTTCCCGTTCAGTCCCAGGAACAGGTATTCAAAATGTTCCATGTGCTCGGGGATCCGGCTGTAGAAAACCGTGAAGAGCTCCATGAGTACAAAAAATACGTTGATGATCATGGCGTAAGTGACGATGAGTGCCAGCTTCTGGATCGGCTCCTTCCCCGCATCGAAACGCGTCAACCTGCGCATTGCCAGACAGAGCAGGATCAGGAGTGCCGGCCCGGCGGCAAAAGCCGATGCGAGGAATCGGGGCGCCAGAATCGCGGTCAGCCAGAAGGATCGCCCGGGCAGACCGTTGTAGAGAAATGCAGTCACCGTGTGAATGCTGATCGCCCAGGGGATGGAGATCAGAATGACCGGCTTGATCCAGCCCGGGGGTGGCACACTTTTGCGCTCGGAACCGAGCGTGACCAGCGCGATTACGGCATTGAGCAAGAGATAGCCGAGAAGCGAGACCATATCCCAGAACATCATCGATCCGGGCGTCGGGTAGAGCAGAACATTGAGGATTCTCATGGGCTGCCCCATGTCGACGAAGATAAACAGCATGCACATGGTGACGGCTGATATGGCCAGGAATTCGCCCAGAATCGTGATCCTGCCGAAGGCTTTGTAGTCGTGCAGATAGTAGGGCAGCACCACCATGACCGCCGAGGCTGCGATCCCGACCAGGAAAGTGAACTGCGCGATATAAAGCCCCCAGGTGACATCACGGCTCAACCCGGTTATTCCCAGGCCGTAGTCCAGTTGCCGCAGGTAGGCAAAGAGGCCCGCGCCCATCACCGCGAGCAGCGCCAGAATCCAGATCCAGTACCTCCGGCTCCCGATGATCGCCTTCTCAAACATGAACATGAGCGCACCTTAGACGATGTAGTAGACTTCCGGGGCGGTCCCCAGTTCGGCCTTGCGCCGGATGGCAAAGTCGGAACGCAGCGCTGCGCGCACGGCGGAAGCCGGATCTTCGAGATCGCCGAACAGCAATGCCTTGGGTTCGCAGGCTTCCACGCAGGCAGGCGGCTTTCCCAGGGCCAGCCGCTCCGCGCAGAACGTGCATTTCTCTACAACCCCTTTGGTTCGAGTCGGAAACTCCACGTTCAGATTCTTGACATAGGGACGCGGATCCACCCAGTTGAAGCTACGCGAGCCATACGGGCATGCCGCCATGCAGTAGCGGCAACCGATGCAGCGGTGCCAGTCCATCATGACGATGCCGTCCTCCCGTTTCCAGGTCGCCTGAGTAGGGCAGACGCGCACGCATGGGGGCCGGTCGCAATGATTGCAGAAGACCACGAACGGCTTGTCCTGAAACATGACATTGGCAAAATCACTTTGCTCGGAAATGAAGGCGTCCTTGAAGCGTTCCTTCCAGATCCATTTAACCTCATGATGCGGGTCGCTGATCTCAGGAACATTGTGGCTCCGGTTGCAGGCCCTGATGCACAGGTCGCAGCCCTCCTTTTTGAGACACTTGCGCGCATCGACAACCATCGCCCAACGCCGCGCAGTCAGGAGGCCCGGTTCGGATGCAGCCTGATCGGGGCCCGGACCGGCAAAGGCACCTGCAGCTTTTCTCGTTACGAGGGCCGCCAGCGACAGTCCTGTGATCCGCAGGAATGATTTTCTATCGACGGCCATCCTGATCTCCTGTGCGCGTCGCGTTCATTTGAATCTGCGCCTGCCGGGCGAGTTGAGGATCAACATGACAATCCCAACAGTATGGGCTCCGGACACCATTATAGGCATGACAGCGATCGCAGAACTCCGCCTTCCCGACATGACACCTCTGCAGACAGGTTCCCGTAAGGCTGATGGCATAGGTTTTGCCGTTGTAGGCGGTGTACGTCCGAATACCGTTGCGCACAACCTGGTCGCGCCACTCATTGAGCAGTTTCATGTGTGAAGTCTTCATGTAAGGGACCGGGGCCACGCACTCCTTTTCATGCTCAGGAAGCCGGAGCTCAGGTCCCTTGGCCGTCTTCCCTGCTCCCAGGTCGTACCAGAACGGAAACGAGATCAGCCCCAGGAAGGCGAGCAGCCCGGCAACTATCACCCCACGGTCACGCATGAGCGCGCACCTCCTTCGGCTGGAACGGCTCGCCGCGAAGATCAGCGGTGCGGCCGCTCTCTCCCGACAGGACCAGGGCGTTGCCGAGGAGTTCATGCACCCCGGCAACCTCCACCCCCGGAACCCAGTATTCCAGCAGCGGCGGCAGTGTCGCCTTGTCAATCGCACAGATACAGGCAACCAGGTTCACGCCGAACTCCTCCTTGACGAACTTCACGGCGCCGGCTCGCGGCAGCCCGCCACGCATTCTCATTTCGAAATTCTCGTCCGTACCCAGCCCCGAGCCGCTTCCGCAGCAGAAGGTCTGCTCGCGGATGGTGTTTTCGGGCATCTCATGGAAGTTGCGGCACACGTTCCTCAGGATGTAGCGCGGCTCCTCGTAGAGCCCCATCGCTCTCGACGGATTGCAGGAATCGTGGAAGGTCACGCGCCAGCGGTCGTTGCGACCCGGATCGAGCTTGATCCTGTGATTGTGGATGAGGTCGGCGGTGAACTCGCAGATGTGAACCATCTTGGTGGACCGGGCATTCTCAAAGCACGTGCCGGTTGCAGGCGATACCGGAACCTCAAGGAAGTCCGCCGGGCCATTCATGGTGTCCATGTACTGGTGGAGGACGCGCCACATATGCCCGCACTCGCCGCCCATGATCCACTTGACGCCGAGGCGCCTGGCCTCCGAGTAGATCTTCGCGTTTAGGCGCTTCACCATCTCGTGCGACGTGAACAGGCCGAAGTTGCCGCCCTCGGAGGCGAATGCGCTGAACGTGTAGTCCAGACCGATTTCGTGAAAGAGCAGCAGGTAGCCGAGCAGTGTGAAGTAGTGAGGCGTGCCGAAATAGTCCGCCGACGGAACAATGAACAGGATCTCAGCCCCTTTCTTGTTGATCGGCGCCTCGACACGGATGCCGGTCATCTCCTCCAGCTCGTCCACCGCGAACTCAATGCTGTCTTTGAAACCGTGGGGCTGGACGCCGAGATGGTTTCCCGTGCGGTAGCAATTGGCCGCAGGCTCCAGCACCCAGTTGATATTGCAGCCCACCAGGTTCAGTAACTCGCGGCCGATCATGGTCACTTCCGCCGTATCAATGCCATAGGGGCAGAAAACCGAGCAGCGGCGGCACTCGGTGCACTGGTAAAAGTAATAGAACCACTCTTTGAGCACGTCCACGGTGAGGTCGCGCGCCCCGGCCAGGCGGCCGAAAGCCCTGCCCGTGGCCGTGAAATACCGGCGATACACGGACCTCATGAGCTCGGCTCGCAGAACCGGCATGTTTTTCGGATCACCAGAACCGATGTAGAAGTGGCACTTGTCGGCGCAGGCGCCGCATCGGACGCAGATATCCATAAAGAGCCGGAAAGAGCGATATTTTTCGAGCCGGTCCCGCATCCCGTCGAGGATCCTCTGCCTCCAGTCGGCAGGGAGCTTCCAATCCTTCTCGAAGGGCTGCCAGTCCCGCGGATTGGGCAGGCCGAGATATTCCAGGTTTTTGGCCAGAGCGCTGTAGCAGAAGGTTCCCTTGCGAAACTCCACCACCGTCTTCAGCCAGCTCTTGCGCGGCGGCCGATATTCGATCTGAGTCAATTGCTCGGGTTTCGGCTTCGGATCAGCCATGGCTATTGCCTCTCGAGCGGCAGTCCCGCGGCCGCGATCTTGTCACGGAATTCGTCTTCCCACTCTTCATAGGTGTGAACCTTGACGGGGTAGTCCCAGGGGTTGACGTGCCTGTTCATTCGGTTATTGTTCGAGAGGTTCCGGGTGGGGCTGAGAAACACTCCGGCCAAATGCATCAATTTACTGAAGGGAAAGTACGCGAGCAGGGTGCACACGAGGAGCAGGTGGGCATTGAAAAGCGGAGCCGCTCCTTCCGGAATCCGCGGGGAAAAGGTCACGAGGCCCACCGCTATCTCTTTGATCGGAAGGATATCCACTTTAGCGAGGTAGCGCATCCAGATGCCGGTGGCCGCCAGGCCCAGGAGCATACACAGCGCAAAATAGTCGGTAAAAAGTGAAATGTAGCGGAGCTGTGGATTGCGTAGCCGCCGCAGCAAGAGATATACCAGAGCAATAATGATGATCACATCCGTCAAGTAGAGGACCGGCGTGCCTACCTGGAAAAAGCCGTCCAGGCTCTGGAGAACAAGTACGAGCCCGGGAACAGGCTCCATGAAGAAGCGCAGATGCCTGAGGAAAATGATCAGGAACGACCAGTGAAAAGCCAGGGCGCCCAACCAGAGGAACTTCTCTTCGCCGTAGACCATTCGCGGCCTGTTGCGCACATCTGCCCTGGTGTTGCGGAAAAGGGAGCGGAAGAGGAGTATCTCCAAAGCCATGCGCGCCGCGACCCCCACCTTGGTAGAAGGGCTTTCAAGCCGGCCGGATTTGATCCAAGGCAGGGATTGTTGCTGGCCGCTGGTGGTGGGGATGCGGAAAGGGACGGCCGAGCGCGCCCACTTCAGGACGCGATAAGCGACTCCGGTCAGGAAAATCGCGATCGCCGCATAAGGGATAATGATGGCGAAAAAGGGGCGCAGCCCGGCAGCATCATCGCCGAAAAGAGCCAGCGCAATGAGCGCCAAAACTGCAATCAGCGCATAAAGAAAGTTCATGAACCATCACCGGAAACACGGCAGTTGCGGACACAGGTGAACGCGGATCGACATCAGCCTTCAGTTGCATCCGGCCGCGGCTTCGTTCTTGTCGCCGACCGCATTCTCTCCCGCAGGTACAGCCTGCGCCGGGCGTCGTCGGCCTTGATCGCACGGATCTGCTCGCGGCACTTCACGAACAGGTCGGAGGCCAGGAGAGCCATGCCGTCAACGCGCGCTTCGAAAGAAGCAAAGTCGTTGCCGTCCGGGTCGATCTGACTGTTGCTCCTCAACTCCTGCCGCACGATTTCCTTGAGGAGCAAGACGAACGAGACCGCTTCCGAGGCACTGAATTCCTGGACCGCACGCATCCTGATAATCGCATCCAGCCTGGATTCGATCGCGACTGCAGCTTCCTTATCGAGGAGCGCATCGAACAGCGCCGGCAAGCTCTCCTTCAAGGTATGCCCTACGGGATTACGGAAGCGGTCCTGCTCGTAAAGCAGGAATCGGGCAGTGCTTTCCTCATACCCCCGAAGGGTGCCCTCGAGCCACTGTGCCACAATGGCTTTCTTCTTGCACGCCAGATATTTCAGCAGGCACTCCACTCACGCTCTCCGGTGCAGACCGCCGAGGCCAAAAAGATCATAGAGAGATGTCTTTCGTGTCCTCGGGTGTCATTGCGGTTGAGGATGTGCTAAACGCATCCCGTCGGCTTGGGCAGGCCTGCAAGCTTGCAGGCGCCTTTGGCCGGTCCGGAAGGGAAAAGTTCATAGATCTGGTTCAACTTGAAGCCGGTCTCCTTACACAGCTTCCGGATCATCGGCGCGATGCCGAATTCAAGGTAGTAGCTTCTGAGGTAGTTGATGACCTTCCAGTGGTCGTCGGTCAACTCGGCGACCCCCTCGCCCGTTGAAAAGTCCCTGGCTACTTCCTCATTCCATATGGTGGGATCCTGCAAAAACCCGTCCTCATCCACTTCATAGGTCTTTCCGTTGACTTTCAATGTCGGCATTCTCCGTCTCCTATTCATCTTCCGGAGCCGGGCAGCAGGATTGGTTGACGAATGACTCAAATCTCATGAGTCACATTTTGTTCGTCATTCAAAATCCGCATACCGGCGTTCCCGTTCCTAAACCATTTCAATATATCCGCACGGGCATTCTTCCGCGCATTTCTTGCAGCCGTTGCACAATTCGAGCTTGACTCTGTAATGTTGGCCTTTGGGAAGCTTTGTGAAGGCGTTTGGGGTACAGTACATCCAGCAGGTTTCGCAGTCCATACACATGCCGCATGAGAGACAGCGCTTGGCTTCCTCGCGCGCCTCTGCGTCGGACAAGCCGGATTCGATCTCCGTGTTCATGCCGCGCTGTTCTACGGGAACGTGAGAGCGTTCGTGGCGCGGCGCCTCCTTGTACCAGGCGAGCTTCATTTTCTCGGGCTTCATTTGCGCCGGCAGGTCCGGCTTCACCAGCCTGGTTCCGCGCAGGCACGCATCGATTGCCTCGGCGGCAAAACGCCCCTGGGCGATCGCGATGGAGACCAGACCGAGCGCGACGTCATCGCCGCCCCCATAAACACCGTCTGTGCCCGTGTTTCCCCACTCATTGATCTTGATCCAGCCATCAGCTTCCCGCAGTTCCGCAAAACCCTGAAACTCAGGTTCCTGGCTGATGGCTGCGATGATGGTGGTCGCCTCGACGGCGAATTCCGAATCCGCGACCGGCACGGGACGCGGCCGGCCCGACGCATCCGCTTCGCCCAACCTCATGCGGATGCACTTCAATCCCACCGCCAGATCTTGTTCGCGGAGGACCTCTACCGGCGCGGCCAGAAACTCGATCCTGACACCTTCCTCGAGAGCCCCTTCGATTTCGGGCTTGATGGCGGGCATCTCGGCACGCGTCCTGCGGTAGAGCAACGTGACGTCGGCACCCAGGCGCCTGCTCACCCTCGCCGCGTCGATGGCCGTGTCTCCTCCGCCGATCACGACGACTTTCCCTCCCAGCGACAACTCCTCGCCGGAGTTGACGTGATTCAGAAACTCAGTCCCCGTGAAGATATTGCTGGATTCCTCGCCGGGCACCCCCAACTTCAATCCCTTATGTGCTCCGATGCCCACAAAGATCGCCCGATGCTCCGTGCGCAACTGTGCGAGGGAAATGTCCCTGCCCACAATGACGTTGCACTTCAATTCAACGCCCAGTTCAAGAATCCGCCCTATTTCTCCATCCAGCACTTCACGAGGAAGACGGTACGCTGGAATCCCATAGCGAAGCATTCCCCCAGGCGCGCTGAACGCCTCGAACACCGTGACCGGATAGCCGCGGCGCGCAAGTTGATAAGCACAGGAGAGCCCCGCGGGGCCTGCGCCGATCACGGCGATCTTCTCCTCATGACGTTCCCCGGTCAGCATGGAGAACTTGAGGTTGTGCGCCAGGCCGATGTCGCCAATGAATCTCTCCAGGGCGTTGATCGCCACGGCCCCATCCTTGGCGCCACGGTTGCAGGCGTCCTCGCAAGGGTGAGGGCACACACGCCCGCAGACGGCGGGAAAGGGATTCCGTTCGGCGATCATTTTCCATGCGAGTTCGTAAGCCTGCTCGTCGCTTCGGCCATACGCTTCGGCCTGGGCAATCGTCGTCAGCCAGCCGCGGATATCCGCGCCACCCGGGCACCGCCCGATGCACGGCGCCGACTTGGGGACATACTTCGGGCGCAGCGGGCTGATCTGAGCACCGACGCTCGCCGTGGCCTTGATGATCGGCTTCTTGACTTCCTTAAACAACCCCATGGCTCGCTTCCTGAAAATGCCGCCACCGACACCGTAAAGGGCGCCCGGAAACGAGGTTTTCCCTTGCGGTCTTCAAGGTCTCTGCGGTTTGCACTGGGGCCCGCTAAAACCTTATATGCGTGGAGCGCGCATACGTCAGGCCGGCGTTCTTGAAATCATCGATGTGGTAGCGAGTAAACGGAATCCCGGTCAGTTGGAAAAATCTCGGCCAGCCGATCCGTTCAATCCACTCACCTACGCGCTCATATCTGCGGGCGTTTTCGGCGTAAACCCGGACGATGTTCACCACCGCCTCGACCACCTCAGGCCAGTGGGGCGGATTGTTCGGGAGGAACGGAATGGCGAGCTTGGTGAACTTCGGAGCGGTGCGCGCATTGCTCACCTTCCCCCCTACCCAGATGGACAGGCCGTCGTTTTCGGGATCGTTCATCGTCATTGCCGGGCATACCGTGTAACAGTTGCCGCAAAACATGCACTGCCCTTCCACCACCTCGACCGACTGCTTTCCATCCACCGTGGCAGGCCGGATCGCCCCTGTCGGACACGAAGCGATCAGGGTTGGGACTTCGCAAATCCTCGGCAGCACATCGTGCTGGATCTTCGGCGGCTTGCGGTGAACGCCCAGGATTGCGATGTCTGAGCAGTGCACTGCGCCGCACATGTTGAGACAGCACGCGAGCGCGATGCGCAGCTTGGCGGGCATATCTTCATGCGTGAAGTGTTGGTAGAGAGCGTCCATGACGTTTTTGACTATGCCCGACGCGTCGGTGGCGGAAGAGTGGCAGTGAATCCACCCCTGGGTGTGGACGATGTTGCTGATGGCGTTGTTGGTGCCGCCCACCGGAAAGCCGGACGCCAACAGATCCTTCTTGAGGGGCTCGATCTTGGCCGGATCGTCAAGAAGGAACTCGACGTTATGGCGGCTGGTGAATCGCAGATACCCTTCGCAGTATTTGTCCGCGAGATCGGCGAAGAGCCTGAGCGTCTGGACGCTCAGCAGGCGCGGCGAACCGGCGCGGACCGTGTAGATCTTCTCGCCAGACTCAGCCACATGGCAGAGCACGCCCGGAGCAATAGATTCGTGATACCTCCACTGCCCGTAGTTCCGCTTGATGATCGGATGAAGAAACTGCTCGTAGTGCGGCGGTCCGATGTCGGTGATTCTCTTGACAGGTTGTGTTGCCATCTTGATGACTCCTGATAATCGCTGGGGCGGCCTGGATGTCGTTGCCATGCCGGATGCAGCCTATTTCTCCTTCTCTTCGCCGGGCTGGATGAAGATGTACGGATTGTCCCTGGGGGCCGTGATCATCTCGGGCACCGGATCCAGACCGATGGCATCAAGGAAGTTGGCCATGCCGACACGCTGGATGAGTTCGCCAATCCGCTCGCGACTTTTTCCATACTCATCCCAGAACTCCCAGACTCGGGAAATAAGCTCCTTAAGAGTCTCCTCGAGTTCATCGGCGGGAACAAAGGGGACCAGAACCGAGGACAGGAGCGCCCCCTGGACTATGGGAGCCTTCGACCCGATCAGGATGGCTGCACCCTGGTCGGTTCCCGGCCGCAGGGCCTTCGGCATCACATTGATGCAGTGCATGCAGCGCACACATTCGCTGCTTTTTATGGCAAGCTCCTTGCCATCCCAATTCATGCACCGGCTCGGGCATCGGTCGCAGACATCGTTTTGAATGTCGAGACCCTGGGCAGCATACTCAGCCACCGCGGCGTCGTCCTGCCGGATGTCGTCCTTCCATATGCCGATAACCGAAAGATCTGCGCGCGCGATTGAAGCGACGCAATCGTTCGGGCAGCCGGAGAATTTGAGTTTGAATTTATAGGGGAATGGAGGCCGGTGCATCTCGTCCTGGTAGGTCTGGGTGATGTTGTAGCAGGCCCTCATCGTGTCGTAGCAGGACCATTCGCAGCGCGCTTTGCCGACGCAGCATGAGGGAGTGCGCATGGAGGAGCCGGACCCGCCCAGGTCGAATCCGGCTGCAGTCAGTTCTTTAAAAGTCGGTTCCAGCTCGTCGGTTCTGGTGCCCAGAAACACGATGTCCCCGGTGGCGCCATGCATATTGGTCAGGCCTGAGCCATGACGTTCCCAGATGTCGCACAACGTCCGCAGTGCAGAACTGCTGTAAAACCAGCCCGAGGGCTGGTTAACGCGCAGAGTGTGGAAATGTGCCACCTTTGGGAACCGGTCCGGCACATCGCTATAGCGCCCGATGACGCCTCCGCCGTAACCGAGCACGCCGACAATGCCGCCGTGCTTCCAGTGCCCCTTTTTTTCTTCATAAGAGAGTTCCAGTTGCCCGAGGAGATCCTCGCACACCTCGCTGCTCTCTGCGGCTTTCTTGATCTCCTTCACGAAGCTGGGCCAGGGCCCTTGCTCGAGCTCGTCCAGCATCCCGGTTTTCCTGTTGTCGTCTTTTGCCATCGGTCATCCCCCATGAAACTGCGGGAAGAATTTAAACGCGATCAATCCGCAATACAAGCTTATTAAGCCATAAACAGATCGGGTATCCGACCCGTACAATCTCGTTTCGCACCTGCATGGCTTTCGAACTGGCCGGAGCCGGGAAAAACGGATTTTCGCCGATTCTGCCTCTGGTTCGGTGTCGGTTTTCATTTCGTGGCGGCCGACGATCGTGCGGCGAGGCAGAGTTTCTCCCGAAGCCTCACCACTTCACCCACAACCAGAGTGGCGGGCGGCTTTATGGCGGCATGCTCGACTTCGTCGGCGATATTGGCCAGTGTCCCGGTGACTACGAACTGGTCCGGCCAGAATGCCATCTGGATCATGGCTGCAGGCGTTTCGGGGCTTCGGCCATGCGCGATCAAGCTCCGGCTGATATTGCGCACGTTGTGCACCCCCATGAGAAATACGAGGGTGTCCAGCTTGCTGAGTGCGTCCCAGTGTATCCGGCTGGTTTCCACACTGGCCTCGTGGCCGGTTACGATCGCTACGGATGAGGCCGCGTTCCGGTGCGTCACGGAGATGCAGGCTGCAAGAGGCGCGGCCAGGGCGGCGGAAACGCCCGGTATCACCTCAAACGGTACGCCGTGCTCGGCAAGAAACTCCACCTCTTCGCCGCCGCGTCCGAACAGGAATGGGTCTCCGCCCTTGAGCCGAACCACCAGCTTTCCTTCCCGAGCCTTTTGCACGAGCAGGGCGTGGATTTCTTCCTGCCGCGATTCATGCCTGCCAACCGGCTGGCCCATGTAAATGCACTCGGCGGAAGGCCTGGAAAGACCGAGCACTTCCTGCTGGATAAGCCGGTCATAGACAACAACATCGGCTCTCTTCAACAGGTCAGCCGCTTTAAGGGTCAACAGCTCCGGACTTCCGGGACCCGCCCCCACGAGGTACACTTTGCCGGGCTTCATGGACAGTCTCCCTGACAGCTTCCCCGCCCGCCGGGCCGTAGGGATGCTGCCGGACCCCCTTGTCTATCACGCGCGCGAAATGACTTCAACATAAGTCTGTCTGATATTTCGCGCCCGTGTGGAAAATGGCGGTCTGTTCTTGCTGTAACTCACACATATTTAATAGTTTGTGCAGATTCTGGCAGGGTAACAAGAGCGATTTTTGTGGTGTGCGTCCTTGCGTCAATGCTAAAATCAGCCAATTAGTCCCCTCATCCCGAACGCAGCCTTACGACTCTATACCGGGCGGAGGCAGTAATATGAACAAGGAGAAGGTGCGCAGAATGGAAATGGACGGAGAACACCTGAACACACAGGCAACTGATCCCAAAAGCAGGGGGACGCGTGCCAAAGCACCGGATGTGGACGCGCTTGTTTTTCAATTCCTGGAAGAGCTGGACGCCGTCTCTGCCGTCTTGGAAGTACCGCCCGAACGATCGGATGCAGCTGCAGTCGAACCCGCATCTCAGCACGGCTCACTGGAAAGCGCCGGCGGCATCCCAAAGCTGCCGGGTTCCCGAAACACGCAGGAACCAGAGTCGGACGATGGTGGAGTTTTTTATGCCGATGTGGATGCGGAACTCGCGCGGACACTCGACGAACTCCAATCGCGACCGAAATCCAATGTCATCCCGCTTACGATACGTGAGGCCACGAGGTTCCAGCCTGCAGGTGCGCCCGAACCCGCGCCTCCACCGGAAGCGCCGGCATCGGGTGCGGCATCTGTCGCCACAGCCATTCCGGCCGAGGCTGCGGATCGCAAGGAGGTTCGATCCGCTCCCCCTGCCACGCTCGCTGCAAAAGCGGTCACTGCCAAAGTACCCGAAGAATCTCCGATGCGAGCAGCGGCGCTGCCGCATCTGCCGCCGGCAGTGCCGGCCGAAGCTCCGCCTGGAGAGAAGGTTAAACTTCCACCCAAGGCATACATTGGTGACAAGCCGGATGTCGTGGCAAGACCTGGCAGGTCCACTGCAATCATTTCGGAAGTGGGGCGCCTTCACAGGGCTCCGCGGCGGGCAGTTGTCGGCTTCGCGGCCGTGACCCTGATCGCGGCTTGCGTTTTTTCCTATCGCTATTTTTTCACGAAGAGCGACTCCTCGAGTCAGGCCAAAGCTCCGTCATCCCAAACGGATGTCGGATCGTCGGTATCGCCCGGAACGCCGCTGGGAGGGTCCTCGCAAACCGTCGGGCCCCAGAGGACTGCCGCCGACCCGGGAAAGACCGCAAGTGATTCGATGCGCCTGAACGCCGCGGGCGCGGCGACTCGTGAGGCATCTCCCGCGTCGTCCCAGGCGGCGCGCAACGCTGCTCGTCCGGATCCCTCCGCTGCTCAATCGGCAGCGGCTCGAACGAAATCGGCAAGTGCTAAAGGAGATGCGTCAGGACAACCGGCAGCCGGGGCAGGCAATTCCCACGGAACTTTCCCCCCTGTGCCGACACCTCCGCCGGCTACTGTTGATGAAACGCGCCCGGCGACGATTGCGCCGCCTCAGTCGTTCGCCACTCAGGGGACCCTACCCAAGACCACCGTTGAGATGCCGCCGGCACGGGTGTCTCAGGTGCCGATTCCCGAGCGGCTTCCCGCTAACGTGCCCGTCGCTCCGTCCGGCCCTCCGCCCAGCACCGAAGTGAAGTCCGCTGCTGAAGCCCCGACGGTAAGCCCTGCGCCCGCGGCAACGGCCCCGCTGCCGCTTTCCAGGGTAGTTCCGGAATATCCTCCGGTGGCCGTCAAGATGAGGATCATGGGCAGGGTGGAGCTTACGGTGGAAGTTGATGAGCAGGGGAGAGTGACCAAGGCAACTGCAGTGCGCGGCCCGTCACTCCTCCGTCCTGCTGCCGAAGCGGCCGTTATGAAATGGCAATTCAAGCCCGCGACGCTTCGGGGTGTGAGTATTAAGAGCGAGACAACCATAACGGTGGATTTCAAGCGCTAGGCTGCGGCCGGCGGTGAAGCCTCTGTTGCAGGATGCGATGAGACTTGAGTTTGCACTGTTGGAAGACACAAGCACTGATCACCGGAAGAGGGCGTAAAACCTATGCTGACGCAAGAACAAAAACGCAGATATGAGGAAACTCTGGAGCTGGCTAAGGACGAGTTGGAGCAACTTGATCTGGAGCTAGCAGCCGAGATAACACGAGCCAAAGAAAGGCTGCATGAACTGCAGGAGGCGAAGAAGGCAGTAAAGCTTATTTACGACGGAGCTTTGGCCCGATTGGGGGTGCAGAGTGATCTGAAGGTGCAGAATTATGACCTTGCAGAGCTTGAGAAGCATGCGTAGTCCCCGCATCTCCGCTTTAGGAATTCGCGGGGCGCCGAGACGAAGCCCTCTTTGAATTGTGCCGGTATATGACCCAGCAGCCCGCTTTTCTCTCCCGTTTCACCCCGAGTTTGATGCCGCAGGAAGCATTGGAGGGTATTTTTGTCCAGAGGCATGATCTCGCACAGGAAATCATGGAGCGGATCCGCACTTGCGCATTCGACCGCAGCCAGCAGCACACCTTCCTTATCGGCCCGAGGGGGATCGGAAAGACCCATCTGATTTCCTTGATCTACTACCGATTGCGTGCCATGGCGGATGTGCGCGAGCGGATGTACCTCGCCTGGTTGCGCGAGGAGGAATGGGAGATCACCACCTTCCTGGATCTGCTGTTGCGCATCCTTCACGCTTTGATTGCTGAAATTGAGAATGATGAAGTGTCGGCTCAGCGCATTAATGCACTGTACAATCTTCCGGCGGAAAAGGCGGAGATCGCCGCCACCGAAATCCTCCAAGAACTGTTGCAGGGGCGGACTCTGCTCATCCTGATGGAAAACCTGGATGAACTCTTGCAAGGGATAGGACCTGACGGGCGCCGGCATTTCGATCGCTTCATGCGGGTGAATCCTCACTTTCTGATGCTGGCCTCCAGTCAGAGTCCCTTGGATGATGCTCTGCTACCGGGCGGGACATCTTTCCCCGGCATCCGCCATTTTCACCAATTGGAGGAGCTTACGCATGAAGACGCTATGCGTCTGCTCGTGAAAATCGCTAACTACCGGGGAGACCGGAAGCTCTCCGACTTTATCACTACCCCTCGAGGGCTGGGGAGGATGCGCGCCTTAAAGTACCTGGCGGGAGGCAACCACCGTGCTTACGTCATCTTCTCGCAGTTTCTCACGCGCGACTCTCTTGACGAGTTGATTGAACCGCTCATGCGCACCATCGACGATCTGACGCCCTACTATCAGGCGCGCATGGCATGGCTTTCACCCCAGCAAAGGAAGATCATTGCCTTCATCTGCGAATGGCGTCACCCGATGCCCGTCAAGGAAATCGCACGGCGCTGTTTCATGAAACCGGAAAACGCTACCACGCATCTCGAGGCTCTGCGCAAGATCGGGCATCTCCACTCCTTCGCTGTGGGAGCGGACAGGTATTATGAGCTGCGCGAGCCGCTCATGAGGCTGTCGATCGAGGTCAAGAAGCACCGGGGCAAACCTGTGCGTCTGCTCGTCGACTTTCTCCGGTTGTGGTATTCCCCCGCAGAATTGCGGCAGCGATTGGCATCTCTTCCTGCCGATGCGGCACTGGAGCGGGCGTATGTCCAACCCGCGCTTGAGGTGCGCGAAGAGGAGGGCGAACATCCCCGCGTCCCCATTTGCTGTGCAGAATATAAGAGCGCCGTCGAAAAGAGCGACTTCCCGCGCGCCCTGCGGGCCGCGGAGGAACTGGTCGCTCTTCGAGGTCGCCCCGAGGATTTGTCGGTTCTCGGCTTTTGCCTGCGGAGCCTTGGACGCCACGAAGAGGCAGTGGCCTGCTATGACAAGATGATCGCATTCAATCCGAAGGATGCGTTGGCCTGGATGCTTCGCGGCTCAGCGCTGTCCAAGCTTGGCAGGTGCGAGGAAGCCCTGGACTCCTGCGACCAGGCTATTGAGCTGAATCCGCAGGAGGCAAGAGCCTGGAGCGACCGGGGCGCGATCCTTCTCAACACCGGGCATCCCGACCAGGCGCTGGCGTCTTTCGAGAAAGCCACCCAGCTCGATCCCGACGACTCATTCGCCTGGATCTACCGGGGCATATCCCTGTCGGACCTCAGTTGTTATGAGGAGGCATCCGCATCCTTTGCCAAGGCAGCAGAGATTGATCCGTTCGACGAGATGCCCTACGTTTACAGGTGCGCAGCTTTGATCGAGCTGAAGCACTTTGAGCAGGCGTTGGAGCATGCCGAACGTGCATTGGAAATTGCGCCGGACCAGCCTCTGGCGTGGGCCGTGCGCGGCACTGCTCAGGCAGCGCTGGAACACTATCGTGATGCTCTGATCTCAACGGAACGCGCAATCGAACTCGGCGAACAATCCGCCTTCGTGTTCTTCAAGCATGCCGAAATCCTCTTTGCCGAGGACAGGTGGCAGGAAGGCAGTACCGCCCTCGGGGAAGCGCTCAATCGCTTCTATCGCTCGGACAATCCCGATGCGGGAAACACGACTGCCCTGATCCGCATTTTGCAGCGCATGCTTCACGACGAAAAGGGACTGCAGTTGCGCATCAAAGTTCTGATTCTTGTCTACTATAAATATGGCGCCCTCGCCGCGTTGGCCCATGCCCTGGTGGAGTGCATCCCCGACCTGTTTTCACCCGTCTTTCAGGAGCTCACTGCCCGCCGCTGGCTCGACCTGTGGCGCAGCCTCGCAGGAAGCCGGCCGGAGTTCAGACTTCCCCTGCGCCTCCTCGATTCCGCCGTTTCTTATCGCCAGACCCGGGACCTTCGCGTCTTGATGGAACTCCCCCTCGAAGAGCGGGTCCTCCTGGAACCTCTGCTGGGCGTAAAGGTGCAGGCGACCGCGTAAGGCCGAGCGACGAGTCCGTCAGTCGTCATTTTCAGGAATTCCACCGAAACCAGCGGAGAGCGCAAAAAAAGGATATGCCGCCCCAGGCGGCCAGGATTACCAGTTTCCAGCCCTGGGACGGAAGCGAAGCCCCTTCCAGGATCACTGCCCGGAGCGCATTGTTGAGCTGGGTCAACGGCAGGGCGCGCACAAAGGGCTGGAGGACCGCGGGAAATCTATCGGAGGAGAAAAAGATCCCCGAGAACAACCACATCGGCAGCTGGACCAGATTCATCAATCCCGACACGGTCTCGATGCGCTGGGCACGGCTCGCAACCAGCAGTCCAAGCCCGGAAAACGAAACCGCCCCCAGGAAACACAAGGTCAGGATGGAGAGAACGCTCCCGCGGATCAGGATGCCGAAGACGAGCACGCCGGCTCCCAACACGATCACGAGCTCGGGAACCATGAACACGAGGCGCGCACCGATCATCGACCAGAGGAAGTCGGCCCGCTTCATGGGCGTCGCCACGAACCGCTTCAGCAGCTTACGCACCCTCATGTCGACAATCACGAAACCGACACCCCACATGCCGCTTCCCATGAGGTTCATCCCCAGAAGACCTGGCACCAAAAAGTCGATGTACCTCGCTCCCGGCTGCGTCAGATGCTCCTCGCGGGTGGCAACCGCATCCTGGCGTCCCGCGGCGCGCTGCAGCGCGTCGTCCACACGCTGCCGTGCCAGAACACTCTCGGACCGAGTGGGATCGAACAGGAATGTGGTCGGATCTCCCGGCAACACCACCAGCGATGACTTGCCCAGGCGCAGACGGTTGCGGCATTCGGCTGGAGCATGAATCTCAACCACCATCTCCGGGCTTTTTTTCAGGCTCTGGGCGATATTCTCCGCCGTGGCGCCCTCCTGCACATCCACGTAAACCTTCGCTGCCGGCTGATTGCGGAATGCGATCCCCAGCCCCAGAGCCAGGAGCAGGGGGAATCCATAGACCCAGAAGATGGCTTCCGGTTCGCGGACGAATTCGCGCACCCGCGCCAGCAGCAGTTCTCTAAGAGGATGATATTTCTTCATCGCGCAACCGTCTTCCGGTCAGGTGAACAAAGACGTCCTCGAGGCTGACGTGGCGCGTGGTCAGCCGGATCAGGTCGAAACCACGGTGCTGCAGGATCTGCAGCAACGCCGGGATGGTGACGTGAGGCTCGGTCACGGTCAAAGCCATGCCAGCCGCCTCTTTCCGCACTTCGCGCACCGCAGGCAGAGACGCGAGTTCTGCCTCGGCGATGACCGATCCATTGGCGAGGGCAAACTCGACCACATGGTCGCCGCCCAGGCCGGCAATGAGTTCGGCCGGTGAACCCAGCGCGATAATCTCGCCGTGATCGACTACGGCCACGCGGCCGCACAGCCGCTCAGCTTCGTCCATGTAGTGGGTGGTGAGAAGCGTTGTCCGGCCCTGTTCTCCGAGCCTGCGAATGATCTCCCACAGCTGTCGCCGGGACTGTGGGTCCAGGCCGGTCGTCGGCTCGTCGAGGAACAGCAGCTCCGGATTGCCGACCAGCGCGCAAGCCACAGCCAGGCGCTGGCGCTGACCTCCGGACAGCTTGCCCACCCAGGACTTCTGTTTCTCGCTGAGCCCGACCTCCTTCATGACCTCCGCAGGATCGTTGCCGTCGCGGTAGAAGCTCCGGAACAGAACCAGCGTTTCGTATACCGTCAGCTTCTCCGGAAAGCGGGTTTCCTGAAGCGAAATGCCGAGGCGCTGGCGCAGCTCATCGTCATGTTCGCCCCAGCGTCGGCCCAGCACGCTGACTTCGCCCGAGCTGGCATCGAGCAGTCCCTCGAGGATCTCGATGGTCGTCGTCTTGCCGGCTCCGTTGGGGCCCAGAAGTCCGAAACATTCGCCCTGGCCGACATCTAGATCCAGACCGTTGACAGCGTCGACGCTGCCATTCCGCGTTTTGTACCGCTTGCGCAGATCCCGGCACCTGATGGCTGATTCCATGTGTCCGTCCCCGCCCCCTAAAATACTGCGGAATTATAGTGGACTGCCGGAGAGCTGGAAAGGGACAAACAGCCGGCAGATTGCGAATCGCCTGACAAGGCAAGAACCTCAACGCTGAGGTCGCGGAGAATGCAGAGAAAAACGGAGGTATCGCACAGGGCGGAGCGCAAGCGCTTCTTTCACATGGCCATGGGCTCAATCTGTGTTTATTTGCGTGCATCAGCAGCCGTCTCTTCTCTGCGGCCTCCGCGCTGAGATTTGTGGTTGCGGCCATACCGCATCGTGTTTTTCTCGGTTTCTTTTGCTAGAATCACACCACGCCCGGCGCCCGACGCGCCCGGGACGTTTCGCTGGTATGGAGGTGCCGTGTGGGGACGGTTTCGATCGAGACTCTGGCTGAGGATATGTTCAGCCTGGTGACGGAATACACCGGTAAAAAGAACCTCAAGGCCGGGGATTTGACCAAAGAAATGATCGCCAGGCATGGAGCCGACGCTTGCACCAAGGAAGACTGCAAGCGAGCGATCCGGCTGCTTATCGACTCGGGCCGCTGCGTGTACAGCTATCTGGGCGGTTCCTATATCCAACTTCCACCCAAAGAAGATTCCACGCCGACGTGAGCACCTCGGATACTTACCCGCGGCTCGTAATTGCAGGCATGTCCGGCGATTCGGGCAAGACTCTGCTCGCTCTCAGTCTCCTCCTGACGCTCCGGGAGCGCGGGATCGAGGTTCGCGCATTTAAGAAAGGCCCCGACTACATCGATGCTGCCTGGCTCGCCTGGGCCTCGGGCCATTCGGCGCGCAATCTCGACAGCTACCTTATGGGATTTCGTGGATGTACTTCTTCGTTTATGCAATCGGCCTCAGCGTCCGGGCTCAACGTCATCGAGGGCAATCGCGGTCTGTACGACGGTTCGGATGCACGAGGAACCCACAGCACGGCTGAACTAGCCAAGTGCTTGAAGGCCCCCATTCTCCTGATAGTCAATGCCGGCAAAACCACCCGCACCGTCGCGGCCTGGGTCCTCGGCTGCCAGAAGCTCGATCCCCAGGCCTACGTTGCGGGCGTGATCCTCAACCGGGTGAGCGGTGCGCGCCACGAGAGCGTGCTTCGGGACGCGATCGCGACGGAGTGCGGCTTACCCGTGCTTGGCGTTCTACCGACTGCAGCGGGCGACGCGTTACTCCCGGCGCGTCACCTGGGACTGGTGATGCCGGACGAGCATCCGCGGGCCGACGAGTTGAAAATGAACCTGATGAACCTCGCTCAGGGCCGGCTTGACCTCGACAGGATTCTCGCCCTGGCCGGAGAGGCTCCTACGCTCGAAAGCGCCGGAGCGATTTCCCCCGATCTACCCGACGCGCGCGGGATCAGGGTGGGATTCCTGATAGATTCAGCCCTCAGCTTCTACTACCCTGAGAACCTCGAGATCCTCGGACAGTCGGGAGCTGCACTCGTGCCCTGTTCTCCTTTGACGGCCACTGAGCTGCCTCATCCCCTAGACGCACTGTATATCGGCGGCGGCTTCCCGGAAACTCACGGCGCCTCACTTGCCGCAAATGCGGATTTTCTTGCAGCGCTGCGGCGGGCAGCCCTGGAAGGCTTGCCGATCTATGCCGAGTGTGGGGGCTTGATGCTCCTGTCCCAGGCTATCCGCTGGAACGAGGCGCGCTACCCCATGGCGGGGGTGTTTCCATTCGAGGTCGAGGTTTTTTCTGCCCCGCAGGGCCACGGATATGTCGAGCTGCTCGTGGATCAGCCCAATCCGTTTTTCCCTGACGGTATTGTTATCAGGGGGCATGAGTTCCACTATTCCCGCATCATCACGGAGAGCGCTGCTGTGACCACCGCATGCCGGGTAAGGCGCGGAACGGGTTGCGGGCAGGGGCGTGACGGATTGTTCCAGGGAAACGTGTGGGCCTCCTACACGCACCTTCATGCCCTTGGAACACCCGAGTGGGCGCCCGGCATGCTAACGGCCGCCAGGCAGTATCGACGTCGGCATTGATCTGCCGCGCAAGGGCATATTGGAGTCCGCCATCAAAACCTCCACAATGCTCAGGAACCGGCACCCTTGCGACCTATTTGAGATCGCTGCCGGGGCGTCGCACTGCATCGATTTCCTTTGCGGTTTTGGAAGCCTTTGTGCTTTGATCTCAGCGTCGCCGGAAGGGTAGTGATGACGGTTCTGTTGTATCTGGTTGTTTACGCCGCTGCTTTGGTGTTTGCGGGCGCCTGCATATTCCGCACTGTCTCTTATGCGCGAACTCCTATCCACCTGCGTTGGGAGCTCTACCCGGTTCCCCACGAGGATCCCGAACGGGTGAAGCACGGCGGCTCGTATTTTGAGACTCTTGACTGGTGGACCCGGCCACGGCAGATCTCGCTCGCCGGCGAACTCAGGTTCATGATTGTCGAGATTTTCTTCCTGAAGGGGCTGTGGGAACACAACCGCAGGATGTGGTACCGCAGCTTCCCGTTCCATTTCGGCCTTTACCTGCTGATCGCGACCCTTACCTTCCTGGCGTTCGGTGGGGCTTTGTCCGTTCTCGCCCCGACGCCGATCGCAGTAGGGGTGAACGGCATCATCCGGCTTCTAATCGGGCTCACGGGAACGGCAGGTTCGGCCCTCGCCACCCTGGGTGCCCTTGGACTGCTGCTGCGCCGCATGACGGACGAAAATCTCAGGATTTACACGACGGTCGGGGACATCTTCAACCTGGTATGCTTTCTGGCCACGCTCGTAGTACTTGCCGCCGGCTATCTCTCGAGGGGATCGTCGTCACCCGACCTGCTGGCAATTTCGAGCGGTCTCCTGACATTCGATGTGAGCCTAGAGATACCCATGCTACTTAGCGCGGGACTTATGCTGTCGGCCTTCCTGGTCGCCTACGTGCCGCTGACGCACATGTCTCACTTCATCGCCAAATTCTTTACTTACCACTCAGTGCGCTGGGACGATCTCCCCAACCGCAGAGGCGGCGAATTGGAACCAAAGATCGCCGAGTCTCTGACCTATCGGCCGACATGGGCGGCTCCACACCTGGGCGCCGATGGACGGAAGACCTGGGCACAGGTGGTTGCCGGCAAGCCGGCGTCAGAGGCAAAAAAATGAGCGGGAAGATCCGGCTGAACGACATGGCGCGCAAAGATGGCCGACCGCTTGCGCACCTGGAAAACGAAGACTTGATGCCACTGCCGGATCCCCTGGGCGACCACGCACTTGACCCTTCCTGGGCACCGCTTTCGGAGCAAGTCCGCAAGAGGAGCGAATGCATCCTCGACGATACCTGTGTGGTGAATGTGCCTCAGCCGAAGTCGAAGCAGGAAGAGGATGAACTGATCAGGAAGTTCGTGTCTGGGCTGGAAAAGCTCTTCACCAAGGAAAACAACTGGACCTTTCTTCAGCCGCTGCTCTTGACGATGGAAAACTGCACCCGCTGTCAAACCTGCTCGGAGGCCTGCCACATCTACGAGGCGAGTGGCAACAACGAACTGTATCGGCCCACGTATCGCTCGGAAGTTTTGCGACGCCTCTATTTCAAATTTGTCAGGAAGGGCGGCCTGCTTTCGGCCTGGCAGCATGGCGATATCGCTCTCAACTGGCCATTGATTGCCAGGCTGATCGAGCTGTCATATCGCTGCAACCTGTGCCGCAGATGTGCGCAGACATGCCCGATCGGCGCTGATAACGGCCTGGTCGCGCACGAGTTGAGGAAACTCTTCAGCCAGGAAATGGGAATCGCCGCGAAAGAGATCCACGACCACGGCTCGATGGTGCAGCTCAAAGTGGGCTCTTCCACGGGCATGAACTCCATTGTGGTCAAGGACAACATCGAGTTCATAGACCAGGAGATGACGGAGAAGACCGGCATCAAGGTGGAAACCCCCTGGGATGTGGAAGGGGCCGAAGTGCTGTTGATCCACAACGCCGGCGAGATCATGGCTTGGCCGGAGAATCCCGGTGCCTTCGCCGTGATACTGAATGCCGCGGGGATCTCCTGGACCCTTTCCTCCGAACTGGCCGGATATGACTCCGTCAACTACGGGCTCTGGTATGACGACGCGCAATTTGCCCGCGTTGCGATCAAGCACGCAGAGGCAGCAAAAAAACTGGGGGTCAAGAAAATCGTGCTGGGCGAATGCGGGCATGCCCACAAGTCGCTCTCCGTCGTCGCCGATCGGCTGCTGACGGGTGATCTCAACATCCCGCGCGAAAGCTCGATGACACTCCTGCGCGACGTCGTGCTGAACGAGCGCATCAAGCTGGATCCCGACCGCAACAATTTCCCCGTGACGCTGCACGACCCATGCAACATGGTGCGTCTCATGGGTGTGGTCGAACCGCAGCGCGAGATTCTGCGCAGGATCTGCCCGCGATTCCGGGAGATGGAGCCGCATGGGGTCGACAATTATTGCTGCGGGGGCGGAAGCGGGTTTGCCGTCATGAGCGGCAACAACTTCGTGGACTGGAGGTTGCACGTATCCGGCCGCAAGAAGCTCGCGCAGATACTGAACGCTTTTGCCGACTGCATGGATCCTTCAATCCCGAAATATCTCTGCGCTCCCTGCAGCAACTGCAAGGGGCAGTTCCGGGATATGCTGGCTTACTATGATCTCTGGGGAAAAAACAGGATTCTCTATGGCGGCCTGGTCGAACTGATCGTTAATGCCATGGTCGGTGTGAATCCTGGTTTCATCGAGTGGGATTGGCATTGATGGCAAAATCCACGTAGTTGGACTCGCAGGACCAGCCGGGAAAGGGTAAACTTCTGGTGATATGTTGAGTGCCTTGCTGGATAGAGCGGCGGCGAGTTGCATAAACCATCGCTGCGAAGAAGCGGTAGTTCTGCTGGAGGAGGCGGTCCGCCTGCAACCGTCAAACTCTGAACTCCACTATCGCCTCGGCATCTGCCACAGCGGGGGCTGCATGCAGAACTCCCTGACCAATCCGGACGTGGCCGTAGAGTATTTGCGCCGTGCTCTGTCTCTCACCGCTTCTTCCAAGGATTCGCTCATCTGTGCCGGCATCCTGGACGCCCTGGGCAACGCGTATGTCTACTCCCGGCAGCTGCCCAAGAAGGCCCGCCTCGAAGCTGCGCTAGAATGTCACCGGACGGCTGCCGAACTCTATCTCAGCCGGAACCAGCTCGACGACTGGGCCCGGGAAGAATACAACCAGGGAAATGCCTGGTGCGAACTACCGGAGGAGGAGTACCCCGACAAGTGGCAGCAGGCCGTCATGCACTACGAGCAGGCGCTGCGTGTGAGGACCCGAGACAAAAATCCCCTGCGCTATGCTGCCACCCTCCAGAACCTTGGCACAGCGTACCGCCAGCTCGACAGCGGGGATAAAACTGCCAACGTGCTGAAGGCTACCGACTGCTATCGCCGCGCCTTGCGAGTCTACAACCTCTCCGCATTCCCGGTGCAGCATGCCGCGCTGCACAATAATTTCGGGAACGCCTATCTTTCTCTCGCCATAGCCAACGAGCGCATCAGGCGCCGCTGTGCCTGCTACGCGCTTGAGCACCTGGACCGTGCCCTCCGGGTGCGCACGCGCGCCGAGTATCCGGTTGATTTCGCGGTGACGCAGTACAATCGCGGCCAGGCATTCTTGCTGCTGGCGGCAGAGGATCCTCAGGATTGTTACGTGAAGGCAGTGGCATGTTTCCAGGAGGCGCACGACTGCTTTCTCCTCTGCGGACATGCGAAATCCGCAAAAGCCGCGCGCCAGCAGGTGCAGCGCGTCCGCCAAATGGCTGCGAACCACCACCACTCCTGATTTTGGATTGCGGATTTTGGATTTCAGATTCAAACGGCATATACGCGAGGAATCCAAAGAACCTAAAGGGACCTTCTTCGACTCTTCGAATCCTGGAGTCTCAAAAGAAATGACTTCCGCCAGACCAGCAAGGTGCCCGTCTTGCGGCTCCGGCCACATCGCCGCAGTCTTGTACGACTTCCCTGCTGCAGACAAGAAGCTGCAGGAGGATTTGCAGAACCGCAGGGCCCTACTCGACAGGCGCGCGCCCACGGGGAACGATCCTCGCTGGGCCTGCCTCACGTGCCGCTTTGAATGGGGACATCCGCGCGGCTTGTCCGGCTCCTCGCCGGGCCAGGACGATCTTGCCTGAACCGCCATCCGGCATCAGACTTTCGGCCTCCTTCACGGCTCAATCCAAAATCCTATTTCAAAAATCCAAAGTGGGAGGCGTTGCCGCTTGCGAATTTGCGCCCGGTGTCGTATAAAGCCCGTCAGTCATAGTACCCACTTTGGCGGGGCCTGGAAGGAGACGCCACTGGCAGACCACGCGCGGCGCAGAGCCCCGAGAGGAGGATCCGATGGACGTCCTGATGCTGGCGCGGCTGCAGTTTGCGCTGACGATAGGATTCCACTATATTTTTCCCCCCTTCTCCATCGGCTTGGGACTGATCCTCGTCGTCATGGAGGGCACCTACCTGGCGACCAGGCGGCAGCTTTATCACGAGATGACGCGCTACTGGGTGAAGATCTTTGGTCTCATGTTTGCCATCGGTGTGGCATCGGGGATCGTGATGGAGTTTCAGTTCGGCACGAACTGGGCGGCGTACTCACGGTTTGTCGGCGACGTTTTCGGCAGCGCCCTAGCGGCCGAGGGCATCTTCGCGTTTTTTCTGGAGTCGGGATTTCTCGCACTCCTGCTCTTCGGTTGGGATCGGGTGAGCCCGAGGATGCACTTTTTCTCCACCTTGATGGTGTCGCTGGGTTCCATTTTCAGTGCGGTCTGGATCATTGTAGCCAACTCCTGGCAGCAGACTCCGGCCGGATTCCATCTTGTCGAAACGACTTCGGGGATAAGGGCGGAGGTTGTCTCCTTTCAGGATGTCATTCTGAATCCCTCCACTCTGGATCGGCTCAGCCATGTCCTGGCAGCTGCTCTCCAGACAGGCGCTTTCCTTGTCATCAGCGTGAGCGCCTTCTACCTGATCAAGAAGCGTCACCTCGAGTTCGCCCGGGCTTCGTTGAGAATCGGTTTGCTGATGGCGCTGGTGGGCTCGCCGCTTCAGCTGATCACGGGTCACTCGAGCGCGGTGGGCGTGGCACGAACGCAGCCCGCTAAACTGGCGGCATTTGAAGGTCACTACGCGGCGAGCGCCCCGGGCGCAATGAATCTGTTCGGCTGGGTTAACCAACGCACCGAGCGGGTTGAGTTTTCGGTTGCCATCCCCGGCATGCTCAGCTGGCTGATCTCGGGAGACTTCCAGAAACCCGTGACCGGCCTCAAGGCCTTCGCACCTGAGGACCGGCCGCCGGTGAACGCTGTGTTTCAGACTTACCATGCCATGGTCACCATCGGCGTGGCACTTATAGTGCTCAGCCTGCTCGGCGGTTTTTGCTGGCTCCGCGGGACCCTGTTCCAAAACCGTGGGCTGCTATGGATCTATGTGTTCGCCGTCGGCCTCCCGCAATTCGCCAACCAGCTTGGATGGTTGTCGGCCGAGGTTGGGCGTCAACCTTGGATCGTCTATGGGCTGCTGCGCACCAGAGATGGCATATCCAGGGTAGTCGGCGCGGGGGAGACGCTTGCGTCCCTGATCCTGTTCTCATTCGTATACCTCCTGCTATTCGCTTTGTTCATCTACCTTCTGGATCACAAGATCAGACAGGGGCCCATCGAGGAGGAAGACGGGTTGCACGGAAAGGCGGTGCTGCAATGACCCTGGACCTCAACACGGTGTGGTTTGTTCTGGTAGGGGTGCTGCTGACCGGCTATGCACTGCTGGACGGGTTTGATCTTGGGGTCGGAGCCCTCCACCTCCTGGCCAAAAAGGACGAGGAGCGCCGGATCATGCTCAATGCCATCGGGCCGGTCTGGGACGGGAACGAGGTATGGCTGGTCACCGGCGGGGGTGCTCTCTTCGCGGCGTTCCCTCATGTCTACGCCACGGTCTTCTCGGGCTTTTATATGGCGCTCATGCTGCTGCTCGTGATGCTTATCTTTCGGGCTGTGGCCATCGAGTTCCGCAGTAAGCAACCCATGGTCTGGTGGCGCAAAACCTGGGACATCAGCTTCAGCGTGACCAGTCTTGCCTCAAGCCTCCTTTTGGGGGTGGCCTTGGGTAACATCGCCTGGGGCGTGCCGCTGCGTCCGGACCACGAGTATGCCGGAACTTTCCTGGGACTGTTGAATCCTTACTCGCTGCTGGTGGGAGTAACCACGGTCGCTCTGTTCATGATGCACGGAGCCATCTATCTGGTGTTGAAAACCGAAGGCACTTTGCATGAGAGGGTCCGCGGCTGGGTCAAAAACGCCATCATCTTCTTCAGTCTCTGCTATACGATCACGACCATGGCGACGCTTCTCTACGTGCCGCACATGGTGGTTGCGATCAAGACCCATCCAGTTTTCTTCGGCATTTCGCTCCTGAACACGCTGGCGATCGCCAACATTCCCCGGGAGATCCACCATGGCCGTGATTTTTATGCATTTCTTTCCTCATGCGCTGCCATGGCAGCGCTGATGACGCTTTTCGGCATCGGCATGTACCCCGATATCGTAACGGCCGCCAACGACCCCGCGAACAGCCTGACGGTCTATAACGCGGCATCTTCTCCGAAAACTCTCGGCATCATGCTGGTAATCGCGATCATCGGAGTGCCTCTGGTTCTCTCGTATACGGCAAGTATATACTGGGTATTCCGAGGTAAGGTCAAACTGGACCGGTTCAGCTATTGAAGGATCTCATATTACTTCTTCTGCGGCCCTCTTTCCGGCATACCGTTATCGTTTTTCCTCCACCCGATCAGCAACGCGAGGATCCAGCCCATGGCAAACCCGGTTGCGGTACTGCCGAGGGCCAGTACCCCCGCAGCAGTCCCGAACATGATCGTCGCGGGCACGCGCTCCCTCTGATCTGTCGCAACGAGGGCCAGCTCCAGCCCACTGATGCTGAGCAGAACTCCCAGGATTGAGGCAGGATAGACGTGAAGCAGCGTAAGCAAAGACCCACCGAAGAACACCGCCAGTAAGAGCTTTACGCTGCCGAGGAATAAAATGCTGGCGCTGCTGCGGGCTCCAAACCGATACTGCCCGGCCAGACCCCCGGCACCGTGACACATGGGCATGGCTCCAAACCAACCGGATACGAGATTCATCAGACCAACACTGACGGCGACACTTCTCGGTCGCGCGGGCCGATTGGGAAACAGGTCGACAGAAAGTGCGCAAACAGCGATCACTGAGTTCAGAGTAGTCAACGGAATCTGAGGCAGAGCGGCGCGAAAAAAGGAGCCGAGGAAGTCATCCCGGGTCAACGGCACCCAGTGAGGAATATGGAAGCCCGGGCGAAGCGACGACACGACTCCCGTGTTGATGACAATGGCCAGGCCCAATCCGGCCACAAACAGAATCAGTGCGGAAGGGACCTTGCTGGACGAAGCAAAAGCGAGCACCAATGCGAAGCCCAGGATTCCAATACTGACACTGTCCAATCCCCAAAGCACATTGGTATCACGCACAAGCTGCACACCCTTTATCAGCAGTTGCAGACCCAGCCCCAACTGAAGCCCCCGAACAACCGGTTTCGGTATGATGCGATCCACGACGGTGATGAGCCCGGTGATACCTAGGATGAGAATAATCAGGCTGGTCCAGATCCCTGCAGCAAGAATCTGCCCCAGAGGGAGGTGTTCAGAAATCGCAACGGCTGCTATGGCCTTCATCGGCTGCACAGCCATCGGGATGGAAAACGTCAAACCTGTGACGATGTTGAATAGACCTGCAAAAAACAGCGCCGATGTGAAATCCAATCCATTAGTAATGCTCATCCCGACCAAGAGGGGGATAAATGTCCCCAGATCACCCAGCGAGCCTGAGATCTCGTGGCGATTCAGTCGGGGGAGCAGGAAGCCAAAGCGCGCCTTCCGCGGCGGCACAGCGCTGGATGTAGAATTCAAGATGACGTTTCCTCACCGCGAAGGTTAACGTAGGCGGGCGAGCGATGGCAAGCGTTTGATGGCTGCGAAGGGACCTTGCCTACTGCCCGGATCTTCTACGAACACTGGTAGTAGTTCGTAAACCCGACTATCATGAGCGCCTCGGGTGATTTCCCCTGTTTCTCAACAAGAGAAACACGACGCTCGCGGGCGGCTATGTAACAGTCGGTGCCAGCTTCGGCTATCGCTTCGGAAAATACGAACTGCGGCTGGACGGCATCAATCTCACCGACAGAAGGCCGCCGGTGTCCGAGAGCGAGCTCGGCGACGCGCAGTACTACTGGCTGCCGGCCAGGCGTCTCGATCTGACCCTGGCCTATCGGTTCTAAGAATGCCCGTGCCGCAAAGTCTCAGCGCCCAGCAACGAGAGCAGTATCACATGCCAGGCGATGCCGGCCTTAGAGGTTTTCCTGAAAATTCTGCTGCCGCAACATCCTTTTGGCGTATGATCCGCAAGATGCCCGGGCTCCGGAGCCGGCACCACAGTTGGAAAAGCTACATGTTCAGGCCTCGGAGCGCTCAGTGCAGCTGACTTTGCTACCTGCCCCCCGTGGAGGGGAGGAATCGTAGCCGGGCCTCGAGGCCCCACCAGGTCTTATTTGCACTTCGAGTCGCAGAAGCACCGCTCCGAATGAACGCCGACGTTGCAATTCTGCCATCGAGGTGAATTTTCGCGATCGAGTCAATCCGTCAGGGAGAGGCGCCAATGAAGAAATTCCAATTTTGCTTGTCCGTTCTTGTGGCCGCGATTTCGCTCACTATCGTTCCGGCAGGGGGATTCCAGGCCGGGCCCCCCGCACAAAACCAGGCTCAGCCGGCGCAACAGGCCGCCGGCGAGAAGAAAGCCCTGACTGTCGCAGACTACGGACGCTGGCGGTCGATCGCCTCAGTCGCCCCCTCTGAGGACGGCCAATGGGCGTGCTCCATCTACCGGCCCCGCGAGGGGGACTCGACTCTCTATGTCAAGCAACTCGATGGCGAAAAGCTGTACACGATTTCGATCGGATCCCAGGGAGCCGGCGGACGTGGCGCCGGCGCCCGGCGGCCCTGCAGCCGGTGGCGGAGGCGGCCCCCAGTTCTCCGATGACTCCCGTTGGATTGCCTATTTCGTGTATCCCCCTGAGCGCACCGGTGCCGCCGGCGCGCGCGGAACTGCTGGACGCGGCGCCGCGCCCGCGACTTCGGGCGGCCGGGGCGGGGCTCAAAGCACAACAGGTGCGGCGCCTGCAGCCGCACCCACGCGCCTGCTGGAACTGCTCAACCTGGCGAGCGGCGAAAAGACGTCCTGGGACAACGTTGCCTCCTTCGCCTTTGCCGAGGGTTCACGGGTCCTGATCATCAAGCGGCCGAAGCTCGATCGCGAAGCCACTCATAACGGCACAGACTTGATCATCCGGCGACTCGACCGCGGGGTGGACGAACTGTTTGGCAGCACCGGAGAATTTGCCGTGAACAAGGGAGGCACGCTGCTGGCCTTTGCCACCGATGCCGCGGACATGACCGGGAACGGCATCTCCGTTTTGTCCCTCGCCACTGGCATGCGCCGGACCCTGGACAGCGGCAAAGCACTCTACGAGCGACTGGTCTGGAACGACGAAGGAACGGCGCTTGCCTTGCTCAAAGGCGCAAAGAAGACTGGTTTTGTCGAGCGAGAAAACAGTCTCCTGGCCTTCAAGGGGATGGACAAGGAGCCCGAAGGTTTCGAATTCAAATCGACCGACGCCGCCGATTTTCCCAAGGACATGGTCATCAGCGAAAAAGCCGCCTTGTCCTGGAGTGAGGATCTGAGCAAGGTCTTCTTCGGCATCAAGGAGCAGGAGAAGGAGCCTGAGAAGAAAAGGGACGACGCGCCGGCGGTCGCCAATGTCGACATCTGGCACTGGAAGGACGACCGCATCCAGGCCGAGCAGATGATCCGCGCCAACACCGACCGGAACTTCACCTTTCGGGCCGTTTCTATCCTCAGCACCAAAAAATTCGTCCGGCTCACGGACGAGAGCATGCGCACGATCCAGCTCACCCAGAACGAGGCCTGGGGTATCGGCCGCGACGATCGCGCCTACATCTCCGACTGGGAGGAGTCCAAGTCCGATTACTATCGCGTCAACACGACAACCGGCGAGCGGACGCCGATGTTCAAGGCGCAGGGCGAGACGCTGGGTTTGTCACCCGACTCCAAACACTTCCTCTACTGGAAGGACGGCCACGTCTGGGATTACGTCATCGAGACCGGCGAAACGAAAAACCTGACGCAGCGCGCCGCGGTCAGCTTTGTCGACAAGGACTATGACCATCCCGGTACCAAACCCTCCTACCGCGTTGCGGGATTCGCAAAAGACGGCCGGGGAGTAGTTCTCAACCACAAATACGACCTTTACCTGCAGCCCTATGACGGTTCGCCCGCAGTGAACCTGACCGGGGGTGTGGGCACCAGGGAAGAGATCCGCTTCCGATACCAGCCCCTTGGAGGCGAAGCAGATCAGGCTGTTACCACCAGGGAGGAAGGCGAGGAGGATCCAGATCTCGACGACCGGCAGGCAGGCGGACCAGGAGGACGCCAGCAGGACCGGACCATCGACCTCTCCAAGCCTGTGCTCCTTACGGCCTTCGGCGAGTGGACAAAGAAAGCGGGTTTCTACGAGCTCAACGGCAAGGATCTGAAAAGACTTATTTACGAAGACAAGGCTTTCGGCGGTGTGACCAAGGCGAAAAAGGCAGACCGACTGCTTTTCACCCAGGGGACGTTCGTCGATTTCCCGAACTATTACGTCACGGACACTAAGTTTTCGAATCCCAGGCAGGTGACGGACGCCAATCCCCAGCAATCGGAATACCAGTGGGGGCACCGCATCCTGTTCGACTTCAAGAACAAGGCAGGCATCCGGATGCAGGGCACGCTGGCCATCCCGGACGACTACAAGCAGGGGCAGAAGCTGCCCATGTTAGTCAATTTTTACGAAAAGAATTCCCAGAACCTCCATGTGTACCAGGCGCCAGCCTACGCCTCGAGTCCGCAGTTCGCAGGATTCGTGAGTCAAGGCTACCTGGTCATGCAGCCTGACATTCATTACAACACGCGCACATCTCACTCGGACATGCTCGAATGCGTCGAGGCGGCGGTTCAGAAGGTCATCGACATGGGTTATGCGGACCCGAAGCGGATCGGCCTCCACGGCCACAGCTACAGCGGCCAGGGCTCCGCTTTCATTTCCACCCAGTCGAAGATGTTTGCCGCGATCGTGGCCGGCGCCGCCGCGACGGACCTGATCAGCGACTTCAACCAGCTCTGGAAGAGCAGCGGCACAAACCAGCATCGATACGACATCTACGGCCAAGGCCGATTCGGCTCGAACCCTTACGACGACCTCCAACTCTTCATCGACCAGTCCGCGGTCTTTCACGCCCGGACGATGAATACGCCGCTCCTGCTCTTGCACGGCACGGATGACGGCTCGGTCGAGTGGTTGCAGGCGGTCGAGTTTTATAATGCCCTGCGCTTTAACAAGAAAAATGTGATTTTGCTGTCGTATCCCGGCGAGGCCCACGGCCTGCGCAATATCGAAAACCAGAAAGACTTCCTGGCCCGTATCCAGCAGTTCTACGACCACTACCTCAAGGACAAGCCTGCGCCCGACTGGATGACCAACAGCGTGCCGTTCTTGAAGAAAGCGAAATAGGAATCCGGGCCGGTGCGTTCCCGCGCGTGATCCTGGTTATCAAGTCTGGCCTGTGACCGCCAGGAAGGTGGGCCTGGATAATCAGTCCGGCCGCACGCTTGCGGATGCAGTGGTTACGGTCCACAGTCGAGGTCCTTGAGCGAAGACCGTTGCAGCAACACGACCGGTTGCTTGTTTTCCGGCCTCTTGCACTTTGCTGTTCAGCATACTTCCTCGAACCAGAAGATCAATGTCCCCTTGTGCTTGCAGCTGACATTAACTCGGGGGGATGCACGGCAGCTGCCTTGTGGTATCCTCGGCGCATGCCCGAACTCAATTACGGCCAGATCGGCCTGCTCGGGGTGCAGGCGACGCTGGTCTCAATCCTGCTGCTGGTCTTGTTTCGCCTGCGAACTCGCTTCCGGCTTTCCCTGCTCTTCATCACGCTGGGTGCCTTTCAACAGATGCAGATGACGCTGGCGCGTTCCTTCTATGTGGAGCTCGCGCCCGGTGTCCTGGTCAGCCCAGGGTCGGTTGTATTGTTCACGTCCGGCCTCTTTGCGGCTCTCCTGATCTACATTCGAGAGGATGCCTCTGAAGCCCGAAAGCTGATCTACGGCTTGGTCATTGCGAACATCTCCATCGAAGTTCTGTCCTTTCTGTTCGGCCGTCAATTCGACGGCCGCGGCATGCAGAACCTCTACCATCTGCCGCGCGAGCTGTTCGTGCACGATCCGCGTATCGCCTTTTCCGGTTCCATCGCTTTGCTCGTAGATGTCATCGTGGTCATCATCGCCTACGAGTGGGTCAGCCGGCACGTTTCCCGCTTTCTGTTTTTGCGGATTTACGTCTCGATGGTGCTCGTTCTTTCAATCGATACCCTGATTTTCACTGCCGGCAGTTTTTGGGGGCAGCCAGTGTTTCTGTCGGTTTTTCTTTCCGGGTGGATGGGCAAGATCCTGATCTCAATTTTCTATGCCGTGGTTCTGTCCCTCTACCTGCGCTTCTTCGAGAAGCCCGAATACGTCGAGCCTCGCGGCGACGTCCGGATCCAGGACATCTTCCAGATGCTCACTTACCGCCAGAAGTACGAATCGCTGCGTGAAAGGGTTGTGCGCGACCCGTTGACGGGGCTCTACAACCGCGGATTTTTCGACGACATGCTGCCCAAGGAACTGGAACGCGCCTCGCGGCTGCGTCGGCCTCTTGCTCTGCTGATGCTGGATGTGGACCATTTCAAAGAGTACAACGACTCGCTGGGGCACCCTGCGGGCGACAAGGTACTGACTCTGATAGGAGCCACATTGAGTGGGAGCCTGCGGTCCAGTGACATGGCATGCCGTTACGGCGGCGAAGAGTTCGCGGCGATTCTCCCTGACGCAGATCCGAGATTTGCGCGCGTCACTGCCGAACGAATTCGGAACAACCTCAGGCAGAAGTGGGGAGAGGCAGAGCCGCGCCTTCCCGGCACCTGCGTGACGATCACCATGGGAGCGTCGTTTTTCCCCGACGAGGCGACCTCGATGCCCTCCCTGGTCATGCTTGCGGACCAGCGGCTCTATCTGGGGAAACGTGGCGGGCGCGATCGCATCGTGCTTCAAGATACTGTTGCGACCGTCGCCGACTAGCCGGGCTTGGGCACGACCAGCTCTTGATGGAGAGAGATCGAGGGGCTCGGTACAGGGGAAACCGCCGAGTGCCTCGGAATCACTCCGGAGAGCGTGAAAGTACGGCTTCATCGGGCCCGTGGACTCATGCGCAGGCGCCTCTACGCCCAATCGGGCGCCGTCATGGGCGAGGCCTTCCAGTTCCATCTGGTCCGTTGCGATCGCAAAGTCGACGCAGTCTTCCGGCGCATTCGTGAAGGCCTCTGCTTTACTTCCTCAGGAAACGATTCAGGAAATCGTCGGCTGCATTGAAAGTCTTCAGCCATCTCTGGAAGACGAGGAAATCGTGCACTTCATCAGGAAAGACGATCAGCTCGTAATGCACATTCTTTGCCCTGAGCAGCTGGACGAGGCCGACGGTCTGTGAGAACTGGACGTTGCGATCGTCATCGCCCTGCACCAGCAGAACCGGAGACGTCCATTTGTCTATGGTTGCAATCGAAGATGCCTTGAAGGCCAGGTTCTCCGGATCCAGGGAATTGCCCCAGAGGTGCACGCCGGCAATGTCGACTCCGGCGGCAAACATGTCGGAGTTCCTGGAAAGGCCCATCGCAGTCATGAGGCCGCCGTAGGACAGCCCGTACAAGCCGATGCGTTGGGCATCGACATCCGGGCGTGATTGCAGATAGCGCCCCGCTGCGACGAGATCCTGATATTCAGCGGACCCTCGTTGGCCGCTGTTCGGCGCCGACCTGAACTCCCGGCCGTAGCCGATCCCGGATCGGTAATTCACGGACATGACCACATACCCCTGGTTCGCGAAGTACTGATTCATCGCATAGGCCATGTGGTAGAAGTACAGGTAGTGATAGCCGAGCAACATCTGACGGCTGGGGCCGCCATGGGTGAAGATGATGGCCGGCCGGCGCTCGCCCGGTTTGATGTCTTTCGGCACGAAAATCTGATTGTGAAATTTCAACCCATCTTCGGCAGTCAGGACTACCTGCTCAGGCACGACCTGCGCATCGTAGGGAAAATCCGCCGGCAGCTTGCGGGAGATAATGTTCGGTTTCCCCCCTTCGGCCGGCACAATTGCAATGCACTTCGGCTGCTTCGCGTCGGCATAAAAACATGCCACTTTGTCCCCGGAGGCCAGCGCAGCCGGATAGTTCTCGATTCCCTCTCCCTTGGTGAGCTGGACAGGAGCGCCGCCGCCTGTCGGAGTTTTCCAGACATGGCGCCGGTCGATGTCACCGACGTTGGTGCCGTAGTAGAGGTAGGCGCCATTGCTGGACACGCCGAGGGTTTCGGCCTCATCTGAGCCGGGCGTTTCCCCCTCGCCAGGCGTGAGATCGACGGGCATCACATTGTCGCCGCCGGAGGTGGGAAGCGAAAAGTAATGCTGCCAGTTGTTGCGCACCAGCTGAAAGATCAGGCTGTTCCCTGCCCATTCGATGCGGTTGTTCGGTGCGAAGGATGGATCCTCCTGCGCAGGATGCCAGATTTCGTGTGCCTCTCCCGACGCCACATCAGCCACGAAGATGGCGAGGGTATGGCCGCCCGGGAGTTCTGCACGCTGGTAGATCGAAGCCCCAGCCCCCCTCTGCCCTCCCTGTGCCGCCCCGCCCCTTCCGGCCTGAGGCGCACCGCCGACTCTGCCGGTACCGACTCCTCTCCCCTGTTGCGCCTGCTGTTGGGCGAGTGTGGTCGTCTGCACAAACGAGGCCCCGGGCCTGCGGAGAAATGCGATCCTTTTGCCGTCGGGCGACCATGTGGGACTGGAGTCCCTGTCGACGGAAGGCGACAGGTAGGCGAGCTGCCGCTTCTCGTGATCATAGATCACGATGAGGCTGTGGTCCGTTCGATTGCTGACAAAAGCGATCTTCTTGCTGTCGGGCGACCACTTGGGGTCGCCGTTTCTCCCCCATGCCTTGATCAGCGGCTCCCCGCTTGATGTTGCGGCAAGCTTGCCGGAAACATTCACCGGAACTTCGAAGATCTGGCCGTCACGGACGAAGAGCACCCACTTGCCGTTGGGAGCAAGGACGGGTCCGTTCGCCTCTGCGAGTCTTGCGGGCTTTCCCTTCCTCGTGCTGACCGACCAGATTTCCTGGTGACCGCCAGCCGCATCGTTCGCTGGATTCGCGATCCAACCGTCACGGTTGGGGCCCTGGCCGCGAACGAAAACGACCACCGAACCATCCTCTGAAATCCTGAGCCCGGTAAGCTCTTTGCCATCGTCCTGCATGAAATCGGTAAGACGGACAGGCTTGAAGCCGGGCCCCACCGCGGTGTAGACATTGCGCAATCCCCGTTCGGCTTCCAACCAGGCGATGCGGTCCGCCTTTTTTGCCGATACCAGCTCGGACGGCCAGGAATAGCTCAGGATCTTTTCGATGGTGAATGATTTTTGCGCAGATAGGAGCGAGACGGAAAGCAGAAGGAAAACAATGACGGCACAACCCGCCGTCAGGATGCGATGATTCTTCATACCATCCTCCAGGAGATTGTTCGAGACCAGCCTGTCAGCAATTTGGCGGTGATCATACTAAGGGCGTTCGCGAAACGCCATCAAAAACGAGTCTCACCGCAACCACGAAAAACAGTTCGCGGCACAGCCGCACCCAAAGATTCCCAACGCAGAGTTCGCTGAGAACGCAGGGACCGCTGAGCGTGTAGTTCGTGACCGCAAGGCCGCTAAACCTGCCGTGCCTTAACCTGAATTATTCATGAAGCAGAACCGCACGCCCGTGAAAAGCAACAAAATTGGTCGCGGATCAACGCCGACCAAAACCGAACGGTCGGCGTTGGTCCGCGTCCAAAACTGCACTTTGGTCACACATTCCTGAATAATCCGGGTTAAGAACGAAAAAAGAACATCGCGATCTTAGCATTCTCAATGGAGCCCTGTCAGAGGTCGCGGCGCTGGAAAAAAAGGTAGGCCAGGAGAAAACCGGTCACAGCGATGGATGCCAGAGTCAAGGTGTCCCCGGTCATATCCGAGGAACCCATGATCAGATTCAATGAGTTGTAGTAATGGAAGGGAGAGTATCGTACCACTGGTTTCAAGGGCTTCCAGATCTGGGCGATCAAGTCGGTCATGTAGCACGCCATCGCCAGCAGGGCCGTGGCGGCAGCCGCCACGCTCCGACGGTGGGCGATCGAGGCCAAGGCCAACGCGATGCTGCCCCAACAGAGCAGCAGCAATCCCAGATTCAATGTAAGTGCGGGAATGACACGAAAGGTTGCCTGCGCCATATCTTCGGGGGCCAGCCAGTAGAGCCCGAGCCGCGTACCTGACATCATCGCGCCCAGCAAGAGGACAATGCATGCGGCCAGCAATGCGATAGTCCGGCTTATCACCCAGTGCCGGGCCAGCGGGTGCGAGAGTATAAGATCGAGGAATCGGGTTTCGGCCTCGCTCACGGGTTCGGTGGCAAGCGCGATCATCAGCCCGATCAGCGTTGCCATGATGGCGACGTGGAAATAGCCCAGACAGGCGATCCCCCGGAACGACATCAGCGTCAGGAGAGACGGCCCCAGTATCTGCCGGAGAAAATCCGGTATCAACGCCGCCAATTGAGGAAAGGTATTGAGTTCCTGCAGCGACCTGGCTGCAAACGCGAGCAGAATCTGGAAGGCCGCCAACAAAGCGGCCATTGCCAGAACCAGCGAGCGCACCCGCCGGACTGAGTGCAGGAGGAGGGCAAGGCAGGCTCTCATGCGCGCTCCTCGCGGTAATATCGCATGAGCACTTCTTCCAGGCGCGCCTCGCTGATATCGACGTCGAGCACGGGCATCCCGGCGAGCAATGCCATGAGCGGCCCCAGCGCGCCTCTCACCCGGAACTGCCATAGACGCGGCTGGACCTCGAGGATCTCGTACTCCGGTGGAAGGCCCTGTGGGCGGGTGGAAACGTCGGAGTTGAAGGTGATGCGCACTTTGCGCTGCGCCATCCTATGCAGGTCCTCGACCGATGCAAGCAGGGCCAGCTCGCCTTTGCGGATCAAGCCGATGCGCCCGCACACGCGCTCCACCTCCGAAAGGACATGCGAGGACATCGGTCGGCTCGTCGAGGATGAGGAGCGGAGGATCGCCCTGAAAGGCCTGGATCAGGCAGAGCTTCCGCTTCATTCCTGTGCTGTACTCGCGCAGCTTGCGGCGCAAATCGACATCCGGCAGATCGAATCTCTCCTGCAACTCCCTGCGATACTCCGGCGAAACCGGCCGTGTCTGCAGGCGGCCGAGCAACTCGAGCACTTCCCTGCCGGTCATGTCACCATAGAAATCCACCTCCCCCGGCAGATAACCGACGAGGGCGCGCACCCGCAGGCCGGCACGCTGGCAGTCGTGACCCAGAACCTTGGCGCTACCTGAGTTCGGTCGCAGCAAATCCAGAAGCATGCGGATGGTGGTGGTTTTGCCGGCACCATTAAGCCCGAGAAATCCGAAGATTTCGCTCTCTGTCACATCGAGCGTGAGATTGCTGACCGCGAGCAGTCGTCCGTACCGCTTGGTGAGCCCTTGCAGGGAAATTGCCGGTATGGACATACGCGTTTCCTCATCAACAGCTTCTTTTTTACGCCGGTCTTGCGTTCCCTCAGGATTCCATCAGTTCCTTGAGCTTCGCGAGTTCCTTGTCAACGAGAGAGATTTGCTTGTCGAACGCATCCTTTGAAAGCGACGGAGGCTGCGAATATGTTACGGAGAATTCGCTGCCTGCACCGTCGGCGACGACGCGCGCCGCGACCGTCCATTTCACCCCGGAGACAGATATGTCGTAGTCAAGAGTTCCCGAGGCCTCGTCGGGTTTGATGCGGAGCCTGCCAAGGCCCGTGCACGTTTCCAGGGCCCACCATTCGTCGGAGCCCGGCTTGACTGCCACCACATTGGCGATGGCCCATTGGGGCCAGTTGGCGAGATTGGCAACGAACGTGAACACTTTCGAGACAGGTGCGTTGATTGAAATTTTCTTAGTGACGGAACTCGAAACCACCGCATACCTCCTTCATAAAATTTTCCGAACCTAAGTTGCCCATGTTACATTCACTTTCTGATCAGGCCACGAAATCTATGTAGATGAAATTGTAACAAGAAAAGCAGGAAAACGCTCCAGAGTCTTACATTGCCCGGCAGTTCCGGCACGCGTTCCAACCACAGCCATGAGTCATACGGCTCGACATCGCTGGATCCGGAAAATCTCAACGCGGGGTCCGCGGAGCTCACAAAGATCACAGAGAATTGAGGTGTTTTTAAAATTTCCCCCAGCGGTCCTGCCGATGAGGTAAAATTTAATTCCATCGCATGATCAGTCCTGCTGTCCTCAGCCGTATGGGGATTATGGTGATTTTAAACTCGGCATCCCCGACAATGGGTTTCATCATCGAACTACTACGCAGGGCATGAAAGATGAGAAGACCGATCTCCAGGATAGCCCTCCTACTCCTTACTGCATACGCTGCGATGCAATTGGCGGGCCTGTTCGGCGCTTCCCGCTGGCTTAAGTTGAAGTCTACAAACTTTGAACTCCTCACCGCCGGCGACGAAAAAAAGGGGCGAAACCTCATCCTTCACTTTGAGAGGGTAAGGAGCTTCTTTGTCTCGACCATGCCCACCCTGCAGGGAACGCTTTTCCCGGTTCGCATCGTCGGTTTCGACTCGGACAAAGAGTACGACGACTATCGCCCGAACGAATCCGCCACGGCCTTCTATGCAGGAGGATCCAATGGCGACTACATCGTGATGAAGGACGTATCTGCCTCCGGGTACCCTGTGGCAATTCACGAATATGTGCACCTGCTCGTCAGGCACACCGGGCTGAACTGGCCACTCTGGTATAAGGAAGGACTCGCGGACTTGTTCTCGAACCTGAAGCCTGTCGGCGATGAGGTCGAGATCGGCGACATGATCGCCGACCGCTACGACCTTCTGAAGCGGCAGCCGTTACTTGACCTCGCGGTCATCATGGGGGCAGATCGCGAATCGCCCCTTTACGATGAAAAGAATAAAGCCGCAATGTTCTATGCGGAAAGCTGGGCCCTGGTGCACATGCTGAACCTATCGGAACTTTACCAGCCGCACCTCAATGACCTAAAGAAAATGCTCCCGGCCGGCGCCAGTCCTGCTGAGCTCTTTGGCAGGGTCTATGCCAAGACCCCGGCACAGGTGCAAAGGGACCTCGAGACTTACCTGCGCAGAACCGCATTCAATGCCGTGCGCTTCTCCATAAGACTGGAGAAGTCGGTCGAAACCCCCGATGTCGCGCCGGCAACCGACCTGGAGGTCCAGGTGGCACTGGCGAATGTGTCCATGGACATCGAGAAGGGCAGCCGCGCACGGCAAATCCTGGAGGGGTTGAGCCTGCAATATCCCGACCGCTGGGAAGTGGAGGAGGCTCTCGGCTACGTTAACTGGTATGCCGGCAAGAGAGAGGAGGCTCGAGTCCATCTCGGACGGGCTGTACAACTGGGGACAACGAATGCCGGTACCTACCTGGATTATGCGGGTCTCATGAGAGATACCGGCGCCTCCGGCTCGACTCTGATGCCAATTGTCGAAAAAGCACTCCAGCTTCGGCCGGAAAGCCGCGATGCTCATCTGACCCTGGCGTCACTATTCTTGGACGAAGGCATGTTCAGTCAGGCGCTCTCGCACCTGATCGCCATCAGAGGCACCGTCAGGGCAGACGATGCCCATCGCATGTTCCGCCTGCTGGCCTACACATACCTTGGCCTTGGTGAGATCGACAACGCTACAAAATCCGCGGAAGGTGCCCGAACCTATGCCCGCACCAAGTCGGAGGTAGCCGAAACCCAGAGTCTTTTCCGTTCCTTGGCCGAACGACAACGGGACGCCACCCCACCGAAGCCCGCACCCGCATTGCCGCCCGCCTCCACGGTGTTCACCCCGCTCCCAGCGGATCCCGAGCCGCAGGTCCTGCAAATCAAAGGCCGGTTGCGGCGCTTCGACTGTCTCGACAAGAAGGCGCGCCTGATCATTGAGGCCGACGGCAAGCAGGTAGCGCTCTTGATCCTCGATCCCGCGCGCGTCACCATCAAGGGTCAGAAGGGAGTCACGGTCGCGTTCGATTGCGGGCCGCAACCCGGCACGCCCGTTGTCGTTACATATATTCCAAAACCGGATGCGCAATCCGGTACGGTAGGCCAGGTTGTCATCATCGATTTTCCATAAGATCCGCTTATGAGGAAGCGTCTCAGCCCATTGAATATGCTGGGCTTGCTCCTGGCATGTGTGACGCTGCAGTCGCCGGAGTTGTCTGGCGCCTCCCGGTGGCTCAGATTGAGATCTTCAAACTTCGATCTTCTCACCTCTGCCGGCGAGAAAAAGGGCCGGAATCTCGTCCTCCACTTCGAACGCGTAAGGAGTTTTTTCGTCGCTTCCATGGGATCCGTAGAAGTGCCGTCTTTTCCAGTGCGCATTATAGGCTTCAATTCTGACAGGGAATTCGAGCCGTTCCAGCCGAATGAAGCCGCCGCCGCTTTCTTTGCGGGAGGACTCAACGGCGACTACATCGTGATGAAGGATGCATCCCCCGACTACTACCCGATGGCGATCCACGAATATGTGCACCTGCTCACCCGCTATTCGGGGCTCCGCGCGCCACCCTGGTGGCAGGAGGGACTTGCCGAGCTGTACTCCACGCTGAGAGCCGCCGGCGACAAGGTGGAAGTCGGCACGGTCCTCCGAGGGCGCTTCAACCGCTTGAAGAAGGAGCCGCTGCTCGATCTCGCAGTACTCTTGAGAGCCGGCCACGATTCACCTCTCTACAACGATAAGGACAAGGCCGAGCTGTTCTATGCGGAGAGCTGGGCACTCGTCCACATGCTGCTCGTTTCGGAAGAGTACGGCCCTCGATCCGACGACTTTTTGAAAATGCTGGCGACTGAGGCAGATCCGGCAGATGTTTTCAACAAGGTCTACGGCAAGACCCTCCCGCAGGTGCAAAAGGATCTCGCGTCATATCTGCACAGAGGCGCATTCAACAGCGTGCTCTTTTCGGTAAAGCTCGGGAAATCCAAGGAACCCCTGGTGGTCGCTCCTGCAACCGATCTGGAAGTGCAAGTGGCACTGGCGAACGTATCTTTGGCCATGGGAAAGAGCATCCAGGCTCGCCAAATACTGGAACGGTTAAGCCGTGTCTATCCTGACAGCCGGGAGGTTGATGAATCTCTCGGCTATGTCTACTGGCTGGCCGCCAGCCATGAAGAAGCCCGGCGCCATTTCAGGCGCGCGGTGGAAAAAGGCACTACCAACGCCAAGACCTATCTCGATTATGCGGGACTCCTCGGAGAAACCGGTGTCGCGAATTCGACCCTGATCCCCCTTTTGGAAAAGGCGCTTGAGCTGCAGCCGACAAACCGGCAAGCCAATCTGAAACTGGCATCCCTATACTTGAGCGATCGCAGGTACGAAATGGCCGTGGCACGCCTTCGCAAACTCAGAGCCGCAGGCATAGCGGAAACCTTTCAGGCATCCTGCCTGTTGGCTTACGCGTATCTCGGTCTCGGTGAAATCGGCGCGGCAAAAAAATCCGTAGAAGATGCGCGAACGTGTGCCCGCACGCCGTCGGAGGTGTCCGAAGTGGAGCGCCTGTCACGTTCGGTGACAGATCAGCAACAGATCGCCGCCCAACCGAAGCCTGAGCCTGCATACCGGCCCTCTAAGACTGCGGAAACTCCGCCCCTCCAGGGCAGTCCGAAATCAGTGCCTGCGTCAGAGGAGGCGCAGCCTCAGGCTGATCGTGCAGCACCGGATCTGCAAATCAGGGGTCAACTGCGACGCATCGACTGTCTCGATAGAAAGCTGCGCTTGATCCTCGATGCCGGCCATAAGCAGGTGGCATTCCTGATCGTCGATCCAACGCGCGTTATCATTAAAGGCAGCAAACAGGCGACGGTTGTATTTTATTGCGGCCCGCAGCCGGACTTGCCTGTCGTTGTTACCTATATCCCGAAGCCGAATGCACAATTCGGCACGGCAGGCCAGATCGTCAGCATCGAGTTTCTGAAGCCGGACACAGCCCTCAAGACCTGTGCCGCGATAGTTTTGGAGGATCAAAAGCGGAACGCAGGCGGTGTCATAATCCGGCCCGTCCTGTGTAACGAGGAGGCGCCGGGCGTCAGACCGCATGCGCCATACGAAGTGCCGGGTCCTGTTGATAGTACAACTTCAGCTGATCGTACAGCTCCGGGTGCTGTGCTCTCACCTCAACCGGCCGTTCAAAGAAGAATTCCGTGGCCACAGCGAAGAACTCCGCGGGACTGACGGCGCCGTAGGCGTCCAGAAGTGCCGGCTGGCCGCGTTCCACGCTGTCGCAAAGCGCCCGGTATTCGGCGCCGAAAACGCGAGCCCAGTCGGTATACATCGAACTCTCCGGCAGCAGAGGAGCTCCCTCGGGGGCCCCGGATTCGTTGTCCAGTTGATGCGCAAATTCGTGGTACACCACATTGCGGCCGTCGTGAATGTCGGCAGCGCCGCGCAGAACATCATTCCACGAAAGCACGACATATCCCTGCATCCAGGACTCGCCAAGACGTCCCTGCCAACCTTCGACAACGGTCCCATCCGGCTGCGGGGCGGTCACATTGGCGACGTAGGCACCGGGGTAGACGAGCACTGACCGTAATTTGGGATAGATGTCGGTCTCGCGGCCGAGTAACAGGATGCAGCCTTGCGCGGCGACGGTCACTCGGATTTCATCGGTGAGTTCGAGGCCGCCGCAGCCCTCGAAACGCTTCTCTGCGAGAAAGACCTGGGTCAACCCCTGAAGCTCACGCTGCTGCTTCCCCGGCAGGAGCCGATAGTAGGGCACATTCCTTTCCATCACCGCCAGCCAAGCGGGCGGCAGCGGCTTTTTCAATAGCCGCTGTCGATGCCACTTCTTGAATCCGAACATCGGGATCTCACCGGTCGCAAGTGAAAAGCCACAGAATAAAAAGCTGCCACAAGTTCACCGATTGCACTAAGTATTTTTCGATTTCTCCTGACCGTCGTCGGTGCTAGCCTGTGCTGTGCCCTCGGGAAACTCCGCGGCATGTTTTGGGTTTTTCGTTGACTCAATCATATATTTAGTACTATTATTTTAGCATATTGTCCGGATTATAAAGTCGGGAGGATCATGAAGCGCCTGGCCTGTTGGATTCTGTCTCTGGTATTGACACTCGCCGTGCTTGCTTGCCACAAGAGACCGCAAGCCATCACCGCACCCATCGGCCCCCCTGTTCCCGAAGCGCTGATCCAGGAGTACGTCTCCCAGGGAGACGATCTGTTCCAGGCAATGCACCTCTATGCCTGGCGCAGGGCCGAAGCAGCCTACACGAAGGCTTACGGCCTCGCAGCCCGGCAGGAGATTCGCGACAAACTCGCTCTGGTCAAGCTTCTCCGCATGACCCGAGAGATCGACGAGGACATTGCCTGCCCGGGCTTGAAGGAAGATGTCCGCTTCATCTGCCAGGATCCGCTCGACGCTCGCGGGCAGGCTCTTTGCGATCTGGCCAGGGGTTACGCTTTGGGCCCGATGGCCGCGGCGGAGCAAATGAAACGAGTCGACCCCGCCGTCCTTCAAGTGGAAACCTCGCCCCTGGACGCCTATTTCTTTGCGCTCCATACCAGAACGTTCGGCCTGGACGCCAAAGATGACAGCGTTAGAAAACAGTTATTTGAGAAGTACAAAGACTCGCCACTATTCATGTATCTGAATATCGGCCCCCTATCTTCCCGTGTGACCCAGCAGTTTCCCGATTTTGCAGAGGCTTGGGAATTCTCCGCCGAAATGAACTTTCAACGGAACCTCATCAAGTCTGCCAGAACCGGCTTTTCCAAGGCACTCACTCTGATTCCCGATTACACCCGGTCGATCAATGGCCTAGCCAACATCTACTTCTTCACACTGGAAGATTACCCGAACGCCCTCAAGACTTACGAAAGCGCGCTCAAGTGGGATCCCCAGAACACGGCGGCTCTCTTCGGCCAGGGAGCGGCGCTGCATCACCTGGATAGATACGAAGATTCCAATGCCGCAATGGACCGGATGCTCGCAAGCGATCTCAGCCGCAACGGACGGGTCACCTCAAACAGCGTCCAGTATTATCGCGGCGAAGCGAATTACTATAAGGCTTACAACTATCACATGATGCAGGATCCCGTGCGGGCTCGGGAACTCATCGAAGTGGCCAAGCGTGATCTGCCCCAAGCCGAGGAGATCAATTACCTGTCGGGTCTCCTCTACTATAATGCCGGTCAACTGGATGCCGCCAAAGCGGATTTTGAAAAGGCGATCAGAACGGGGAAAAACTGCTACGCCTACCATTACCTTGGTCTGATCGAGTTCAAGAGGGGCGGGCCCACCGCAGCCGCCCAGTTCCTCACCTGCAGTACCTGCCTCGAAAGAGGCCTGCGCGCGTTGAAGGAGAACATCCGATCCCTCTCAGGCCTTGACGTCGAGCCGAGCGAGAAAGAGGCTCTTCAGCTGAGGATGGAAATGAAACTTGTCGAGTACAGGGATTCCTCGGCCGACCTGATCGGGCGCATGATCGGATTGATCCGGGATGCAACGATTGATGCCGACTGGAAGCAGATCTTCATGAACTCGATGAACGATCTCCTGGCCAAAGTGCAGGCAATCAGCGCGAAATGAATCCTCAGAAGGAACTGGTCGACCTCACTCTGGCGATCCTGGCCATCAACACCTGGAATCGCCTCGCCATCGGCTTCCGCGAAGAGGTGGGGACTTACCAGCCCAGGAAACGCGAGTAGCGCCAGGGTGGTGCCGATTCGCTGGAGCAGGCGAAGGAGGTTTCAGCTTCTTCCCCATGATCATGCGTTCCCTCCTCCTGCCGGATTCAATTACCGTCCGTACCGGCCTGGCCCGGATCATTCATGAAAATGCGATCAAAAGAAACTTTGGACGCGGAAAAACGCTGACAGACGCTGACCGTTCGGTCTTGGTGGGCGTGCAGGAGGTCCTGCCAGCGTCTGTCCGCGTCCAATTTTGTTGCCTTTCACCGGCGTCCGGTTCTGCTTCACGAATAATTTGGGCTAGTAGCCGGAAAATTCCTCCGTGCGTATATCGTCATCGTCGATCCCCGTGCGATTGAGCAACTGCCGCATCCCCGACACCATCCCGGCCGGCCCGGTGATGTAATAGATCGCTGATCCCAGGTTCTTCAGATACTTGTTGAGCAGGTCCTGATCGATCCGGCCTGTCTCTCCCTGCCAGGGACGCCGGGAATTTGCCATTTCCGTCATAGTCGGAACGAATGTGAAGTTCGGATTCTCCCGCTCCAACATCCTGATGTCATCCAAAAACGGAGCATCTTCAGGTCGCCGGTTGGCATAAAAAAGAAAAAGCCGGTGCGGCAGCCGCTCCCGTGCGGCGCGCACCAGGATGCTTCTCAACGGTGTGATGCCTATGCCGCCGGACAAAAAGACCGCCGGGCGTGACACATTATTGTGCAGCACGAGATCGCCGAACGGCCCCTCGATCCTGACCTGCGTGTTGAGGGCGAGATCACGCAGGACGCGTTTAAATGCGGTGTCGCGCAGGCGGGTTGCGACCATGATCGCAGGCTCGCTCGGGGCGCTGGCAATCGAGAACTCCCTCGTGTCCCCCTCCGCGTCGGTTTCCGGAGGATCGATCAACGTGACGTCGATGAATTGGCCTGCCTTGAAAGTCCAGGTGGGCGGCTTCTCAAACCAAAAGGCCATGGAGCGATCGGCAACTTCAGCACGTTTTGCCAGTTTCGCCATGAAGACCGGTGCATTTTCAGCTGCGCTCATTTTCGATACCTCCCCACAGGTTTTTCCCTGCTGAACCATAGAGTGTTCCGGCTGCAAAGAGGTTACAGCACATTTTGAATCCGGGATGCATTTCCGGAGTGTGATTTGGGTGGAACAACAAACAAATTGCTATTGTATGAAGCCAATTATAATCAGCATATTTAAAGTATTACATTAGCAAAAAAGAGGCGAGGTGAAGCTTCAAACATTAGTTCGGGGATCTCTTTCGCTTCTACGGCCCATTGCGTCCTCACGTTATTGGTGGCAGGGCGAGTTATTTCCAGTGGGACTGGATGTATTCCTCGGTCTCGGGGAGTCCGCCCTGCATGATCAGGTAGCCGTTATGGGGTTCCCGCTCGGTGATTTCATGGTTGATCGGGAGGCGCATCAGGCGCGTCACCTCTTCGTGATCATCCGTGTGGCCGAGCACCCAGGAAAGCTTCATGAGGGCGGTTTCGGGGAGCATGTTGTCGAGCGGAACAATTCCCAGATCGAGCAGATCGCGCCCGGTGTCGTAGACATACATCTGGGCATAGCCCCAGAGTGTCTGGACGGTCATCACCACGTGAACACCCGCGGCAACCGCGCGTTTGAGTGCGGGGTAGAGTGGCTTGTTGACATGGCCGAGTCCGGTGCCCGCAATGACGATCCCGCGGTAGCCTTTTTCGACCAGCGCGTCCACGAGGTCGGGATTCATCCCCGGATAGTAGTAAAGAATGGTGGTGCGGTCGTTATAGGCCGGATCGATCTTCACTTTCCGGCTGCGATCTCGTTTTGCGTAGTCATTGTTGATATAGGTAAAGCTATCGCGGCTGACAATCGCAAGGGGGATGTCGCCGATCGTGCGAAATGTGTTCCGATAGGAACTATGCATCTTGCGTGTGCGCGTGCCCCGGTGAAGCAAGCCGTAGCGGTCGGAGGTCGGGCCGAACATGCAGATCTGCACCTCGGCAATGTCGCCGTAGGCCGCGGAGCGCACGGAGTGGATCAGGTTGAGGGCGGCGTCAGAGGATGGGCGGTCGCTTGATCGTTGGCTGCCGACGATGACGATGGGCACCGGAGAGTTCTGCACCATGAACGACAGGATCGCAGCGGTGTGCCCCATGGTGTCTGTGCCGTGACCGATCACGATGCCGTCGACGCCGGCTTCGATTTCCGAGCCGATCGCCCGTGCCAGCACGACGTACTGTTCCATAGCCATGTTCTCGGAGAAAACGCCGAACAGCTTCTTCGTGGTCAGGTTGCAGATGTCGGCGAGTTCGGGTACGGCTCCGTACAATTCTCCCGGCGTGAAGGCGGGGATCACGGCACCGGTGCGGTAGTCGAGCCTCGATGCGATTGTGCCTCCGGTGCCCAGAAGAGTCACTCGAGGCAGGGCCGGATTGACCGGGAACGCCTTTTCGGGAATCTTGTAGATTGCCTCCTTGTACCCGAGTTCCACCGCAGCGGCCACACGTTCGAAGTGCACGCCCACGTTATACCCGTTCTTCATCTTGATCACGATGTGCTCATCGTCCAGTGTCTCGCTGCGAGGCAGGATCACGCCCTCGAAGATGCTGCCGGCGTCGTTCGTCAGACGCACTTCGCTCCAGACGCGCAGCCCGAGGGCGGCGAGCCTGGCGCGGGCTCTCCCCCTGTACCCTTTGAGTTCGTCCCGCGTCTCTGCGCTCATTGAATTTCCTCCATCCTGCTTCGCAGTGCCGCGGCGACTTCGCGCGCGGGTACCCGGCCCAGCAGACCGGACATCATCCGCCCCATCGCAAGGCGGCGCACTAACTCCGAATCTTTGCGGTAGGCGGCCTGAGCCGACTCGGCGACACGCTGCAGCAGGCTCGCGCGCCAGTCTTCCGGCGTCTGATTGAACCCGTGTTTCTCCAGGATCCCAGGCAGGCTTTCGCCGGGGGTTTCCGCCATGCGCCGCACCAGGATGTCCCTGGCCTCGAACAGCACCGGGCGGGCGACCAGCGCCCGGAAGAACTCGCACCAGCGTTCCGCCGGAATCTGGTGGACGGCAATGCCCGCCCGCCGCAAACCTACGAGCCGCTCGCCGAAAAGGAAACATGCCTGTCGCAGGTCGGCGCCGCACTCCGCGACGACGCGATCGACCATCGCCGCGCCGCCCCGGCGAATCAGGAAGTGGGTGGTCGCGGCCGGCACTCCTACGGCAGCATAGCGTGTCTCGCGCTGCCAGGGCTTCTCGGCCAGGTTCGCCTGCAGCCGTGATACGCGTTCGCGGGTGACTCGCGTCGGCGGGCTGTCGGTGTCCGGATACATGCGGTCCGGTCCGGGCAGAATACGTTCGAAATCCGTACTGCCGTCCTCGAACGGCTGGCGCGTTTCATTGGGTACGCCCGCAGTGGCGTCGGCATAGCGGAGGCGAATCTCGTCGGCCGCGGTACGGCAGTCCTCCTCCGGTCCCCAGACCACGACGATCGCATCCTCGGTTTCACAGTGCAGCCGGGATCGCACCCGGCGCAACTCCTGGAGTGCTCCCCGGTAATCCGGCCATTTTTCCCCGCTCAACAGGATGGGAGGCTGATCCAATCCGGAGATCACGCGTACGCGCCCGGCCAGTTCGTGGGCAAAGGTGAGGTCCGGCTGTGACGGCCAGGAGAGAGTTCCTGTCAGGCCCTTCAGCCGCACAGCCTGGACAACGAATGCTCCCACGCCCAGCTCGAAGCCGGTCCGCCGTTTTTGCTCTTTCACCCACTGCTCCCAAGCCTCGCGGCGGAGAGGCTGGTACTCGGAATTGGCAAACAGATCCGTCACGTCCGCAGAATCCACTGCGATCGTTCCGGGTGCGGTGCAGCCGCGCCGGTGTAATTCTTCCCGCAGCCTGAGCATGTTGACCTGGCGAACCGCTTCGCCGTGAACCAGCCTTGGCGCCCATCCTGCCTTGGGCACTCCCTTGATCTCGACCCGGCGTCCGCCGCGCACCGACACGTTGACATCCTGGCGACTGGCGCCGAGGCCGACGCGAACGTGCGCGGTCGAACGGCACACGCGGCCGACGAGCAGGATCGCCTCTTCCACTTCCTCCGGTGTGTGCAGGTCCGGGCCGGTGACAGTCTCGATCAGAGGCATTCCCAGCCGGTCCGTACGCCAGACAATGAGGTGGCCCTGATCCGAGACCTCGCGACAGGAATCCTCTTCGACGCTGACCTGGATGATGGAGATTTCCCGCCCCCGGAACGGCAATCGCCCGTTGACGCCCACGATCGCGGTACGCTGGAACCCGGTCGGAATGGAGCCATCCAGGTACTGCTTGCGGGCGATATGCACTTCGTCCACAATGTCGCAGCCCAGCATCAGACATTGCTCAATCGCGATATCCACAGCCTGCTGATTGACCAGGAAAGGGGGCGTGTCATCCATCTCGTAGGTGCAGACGTTCCGCTGGTGCAAGAGGTAGATGATGTTCTTCTTGGTCTTGAATTCCATCAGCGCCGTGCCGTCATACTCCCCCAACTCGGACAGTGTGGGGCGCATGTGACGCAGTACCACGCCGTCGTGCGTGTCGGTGTACAGGCCCGCCGGGCAGTGACAGAACATCTTGCGCTCGGTCATCAGCTGTTGATGCACTTCCAGGCCGGCAATGAGGCCGACTTCCGCGTAGTCAATCTTCTGATCCACGTCTCGCTCCCTCGGGGAAGAGGCTGATCATACCTTAGCGCGTCATCTTGTCAAGGACTCCTAACCCCTGACTCCTGCGGTTGTTGCTTTTCGCGTCAAAACCAATAGAATAGCCGGATATCGGAGGACTGAACCAGGAGGTACAAATGTCTCTGCAGCTGGCAAAACGCATGAACGGGTTGAAAGCTTCAGACGTGAGGGAGATGCTGAAGATCACGCAGCGCAGCGAAATCATCTCATTCGCCGGAGGATTGCCGGCACCTGAACTGCTTCCCGTCAAGGAGCTGGAAGAGGCAACCCGGAGAGTTCTCGAAGAACAGGGTCCGCAGGCACTCCAGTACTCGACCTCGGAAGGGTATCTGCCGCTGCGCGAGAGGATCGCCCAGAGGATGCGCTCCAAATACGGCATTCGCGCAACGGCGGACGAAGTGCTGATCACGACCGGCTCGCAGCAGGCTTTGGATCTGACAGGAAAGCTATTTCTCGACGAAGGTGACACAGTTCTGTGCGAGAGCCCGACCTACGTCGGGGCCATGTCCGCGCTCCAGGTGTTCAATCCGCGCTGGGTGGAGGTGCCCACGGATGAGGAAGGAATGGATGTCGATGCACTGGAGAGGCGGCTGGAGAACTGCGACCGGATCAAGCTGATCTATGTCGTTCCCAATTTCCAGAATCCGACCGGGACGACATGGTCGCTGGAACGCCGGCGGCGTTTCTCCGAAGTCGTAATGAAGTATTCGGTCGCCGTCGTGGAGGACAACACCTACGGCGAGCTTCGTTTTGAAGGATTGCCCCTGCCTCCGATCAAGTCGTTCGACACGAAAGGGTACGTCGTCTACATCTCGACCTTCTCCAAGATCCTGAGCCCGGGCATGCGCATCGGATGGCTCACTGCGAGCAGCCCGCTTTATGAGAAATATGTGATCCTCAAACAAGGGAGTGATCTCCACACTTCGACCCTGTGCCAGATGCAGATCGCCGCATATCTGGAGATGTTCGACATTGACACGAGTCTCGCTCGCATGCGCTCCGTCTATCGCGAGCGCCGGGACGCCATGATTCAAGCGCTGGAGAGAGAGATGCCCAAGGGTGTGCGCTTTTCACGCCCTTCAGGAGGCTTGTTTGTCTGGGTTGAGCTGCCGCCCCATCTGGACGCGAGAGAGCTCTTGCGCCGTGCCCTGGAGCGTGACGTCGCCTTTGTCCCGGGCGGGGGATTCTATCCCAAGGGGAACAAGGAGAATACCATGCGGCTCACCTACTCAAACATGCCCGTAGCCCGCATCGAAGAGGGCATCCGCCGCCTGGCGGCTGCCGTGAAAGAAATGCTGGGCGCGGACGCATACCGTGAGCGCTCCGAGGCTTCGAGCCGTTCAAATCTGTAAATTCTGATCACGATGCAGTCCACCGGCACATCAGGAGGAATCGATGGGGAGTGGGGACCACACGAATCTGTTGGCGAACCTGCGGGAAGCCTACGCGAGCTTCTCGCCCAAATCCGGCGCGATCGATGAGATGGCAAGGAGGCACCTCGTGGATGGAGGCAGCCATCAGCTCCGCCTCATGCAGCCCTTTGCACCTCGCATTGTTTCTGCCCGGGGAGCTCACATCCGGGACGAGGATGGCCACAATATCCTGGATTTTTGGCAGGGTCACCTGGGCAATGTGCTGGGCCACAATCCGCCGGTTGTGACTGATGTTCTGGCACGTGCCTTTGCCGACGGCTTCGGCCTGCAGACCGGATTCACCGACCTTCTGCAGGTGGAAACGGCCGAGCTCCTCTGCCGGCAGACCGGCGCCGAGCGCGTGCGCTTCACCACCAGCGGATCGCTCGCAACCATGTACGCCATCATGCTCGCCCGCTCCTTCACAGGTCGAACCATGGTGCTCAAGATCGGTGGCGGCTGGCATGGCGGACAGCCCTGGGGGCTGAAAGGCGTGAGTTTCCATGAGGAGAACGGCAAGGGATTCATGAAGCTCGACAGCGAAGGGCTTTCCTCCTCCGTGGCCGGAGAGGTGGCGATCACGGGCTTCAACGATACCGAGGGGCTGCAAGAGAGCTTCCGCAGGTACGGTGACCGGCTGGCTTGCTTCATCGTCGAGCCGTTCATCGGCGCCGGTGGGCTCATGCCCGCCACACGCGAGTTTCTCCACACCGCCCGCGAGCTGACGCTGAACCGGGGAGCCCTGCTCATTTTTGATGAGGTTATTTGCGGTTTTCGCTTTCGCGCCGGAAATCTGGGAGCTCTGTACGGGATTGCACCGGATTTGAGTGTCTTCGGCAAGATCATCGGCGGCGGTATGCCGGTGGCAGCTGTTGCGGGCCGCGCCGATGTCATGGGGCTGGCAGGACGTTCGGGCGGTGGACGAGTCAAGTTTTCCGGGGGCACATTCTCAGCTCATCCGGCGTCGATGCTCGCAGCCAAGACCATGCTGGAGTACCTGATCAAGCACGAAGCAGAAATCTATCCACGCCTCGCGATCCTCGGCGAGAAGATGCGCCGGGCATTGGAGACCGCCTGCCGGAATGAGGGATTTTATGCGCGCTGCAGCGGCTCCGGCAACGACGCGGTCCCCGGCAGTTCATTGGGTTACCTGCACTTCCCCTACCGGGAAGATACTGTCCTGGACAGGCCCGAAAAGTTGTTTGACCCCTCGATATGCGACGCCGAATTGAGCGCGCACGTGCTTCCGCTCGCACTGCTGCTCGAGAACGTCTACTTCGTACACGGCCATGGCGCAGTCTCCACAGCACACACGGATGAGGACATGGCTTTCCTGGAGCTTGCCTGCCAGCGCGCAGCACGCAGAATCAGGACTGGCAGGTAAAAACCTCACGGGCAGATAGCACGGCGCGGGAAGGCGGTCGCACCCGGCGCCAGAGGCCACGAAACACACGAATCACCCGAAAGGGATTCTCTCGTGTTTCGTGGCTGCCAATCTGGCTGCGCCACAATGCTGTGTTGCGTTCTGCCCGCCGGGATCCATTCTCCGTCACTTCTCGAAGACGTCGTTGATGTTGATGATTGCAATGTTTTCCGGTTTTACCGGGATCGGGAAGGCGGCGATGATCTTGTCCTCATCGAGCACTTCCTGGGGTTGTTTGCCGGCATAGGTGATGTTCGTAGGTGCTCCCGCCAGAAGCTTCTTCTTCATACTCTCCGCGTCCTGGGTGATGAATACCACCCACATGTTCCTGGACTGCAGGTGCCTCTTGATGGAAGCATTCACCTTCTCCAGCGTCAGAGCATCGAGTCCCTGAGGCGTGGAGGCCAGGAAGCCCGGGTCGGGGATGCCGTAGAAAGCATCATCGATTCGGTACTCGAGGCGGCGCCCGACCGTGTTTCCGAAGTTGACGTAATAGTTCTTGAGATATCCGCGCTGGGTGTCGAACGCCTCCGATGTCATGCCGTTATCCACCAGCCTGGCCACCTCGCGCAACGCGGCCCGGAAGGCAAACAACGAGCGGTCGTGCAGGGTGCCGGGCGCCGTCGCCGCGATCGGCCGGATCCATACCTCGAAGATTTGCGACCGGCGGCAGACGTTGGTCGGCGGCACTTGAGTGGCGTACCCTTGAGGGTAGGCCTCGATGTAGGAGTAATCGCCGTAGTTCATGCCGCGCTTCTCCCGGATCACCTGATAGAGATGACTCACGGAGGTCCTGTGTTCGCCCATCCATGAGTTGGCGAGCATCATGGCGTAGAAATCCGGATCTGAGCGCTGCAGCGGGATCGGGAAGCCGAAGGAGATGGGCGTGGAAATCACGTTTTTCTCGACGATCAGGATCTTGACCCCGTCGCCGGCAGCGGGTGACGGCTTCTGCGCGGGCGCAACCTTGCCGGCCGGCAAAGTGTCGAAGTCAGTACGCACCCGGGCGGCAAAATCTTCGGGATAGCCGCCGCCGACGCCGACTACCACGTTGTCGCGAGTGTAGTACCTTGCGTAAAAGGCCTTCACATCGTCAAGGGTGATGGACTCGACAGATGTGACGTACCCTTCCTCGGGGTGCTCATAGGGTGTGCCCTTGAAGATCTGCCAGTACAGCAGTTCCTTGCTCAGTTCCTCGTCATTGGAGAAACGCCGGGCTTGTTTGAGGTAGCTGACAGTCTGAGTCTTGATGCGCTTGAAATCCTCTTCCTTGAAGGCGGGAGAGAGTAGTGCATTCTTAAAGAGGCTGTAGTAGGTCTCCAGGTTGTCCCGGTGAATCCGGCCGCTGAAGGCAGTCATTTCCTTGTCAACATTATAGTCATATCCCGCGGCCATGGGATACAGCTTGGCAAGGATTTGCTCGTAGCTGTCCTGCCGGGTCGAGCTCTCCGACAACAGGTTTGCCGTGAGCGAAGCCAGCCCTTCCTTGCCTTGTGGATCATTTTGAGAGCCGGCCTTCACCCAGATGTTGAAGGCAACAAAAGGGGAGCCAGGTTCGCTGAGAGTGACAATCCCCTCCGGGGCTTTCGCCCTCTCGGGTCCTGCGCAGCCGAGAGTCATACAGCAGCAGACAAGCGCTGTGGAAATAACGATCTTTTTCATTGGGCACCTCCCTTGGCGGGCAGCAGGATTACGGTGGTCCGGCCGTTTTCGACCAGGAACCTGTTGGCAGCTGCTTTGATGTCCTCCGCGGTGATCGCTTCGAGTGTCCTATAATAATCTTCCACGGCTTCGATGCCGCCGGTAAAGACAACGAAGTTTCTAAGCGCGAAATCAATACCCTGGGGAGTCTCGAGCCGCATGAGAAAACCGTATTTCATGCTGCTCTTGGTGTCGGCCAGCAGCTTCGAGTCGCAAGGTTCGGCACGGAACTTCTCGACGGTCTTGCGGATCTCATCTTTGATCATCGGCAGGTCCTGCGGGTTGGTTACCATGGTCGTGATGGTAAGAAGGTTCGGGTCGCGGCTCAGGTTGAATCCGCCCGAAAGGGATTGCACTTTCTGATCCTGAATGACCAATTTTCTGTAGATATCCGAGTTGGGTCCAAAGGCGACCATTCCAAGGACTTCCGTGGCGACCGCCAGCTTATCGTGCGCGCTCCAGGCCGGTCCCTTAAAGGCGACCGTCAGGATCGGAAGGCTGCGGCCGGGAAATTCCACCGTGGCTTCGCGAGGAGTCTTTTGCGCGGGTTCGGGTTTGATCTCAGGCTTCACATAGCCCGGTTTCCACGCCGAGTAATATTTTGTGATCAGCTGTTCGGCGTGATTCACATCGAAGTCCCCCGCCAGCAGCAGCACGCAGTTTTCCGGCCGGTAATAGCGCTGGTGGAAGCTGATGCTGTACTGGTAACCCTCGGGCATGTTGCGGACATCTTTTTCAAAGCCGATGGTGAGGTGCTTGTAAGTGTGAGCGTCAAACGCGGTGTCCATCAGCTTCTCCATCAGGTAGAGCATCGGATTGGAGCGCCCCTGGCTGAATTCTCCCAGTATCGCGCCGGCTTCCGTACGGAAAATCGGCTCGGTGTACTTGAGATTCATGAAGCGGTCCGATTCGAGATCGATGATCTGCTCGAGCGAGCTGCTGGCAGCCAGCAGGTAGTACTGGGTGACATCGATGTTCGTCGAGGCGTTGCGCGCGGCGCCGATGCGGGTCGTGATGGCATCATAGTTGGGATACTTGTCCGTACCGCGGAACATGATGTGCTCAAAAAAGTGAGCAAACCCGGTCTTGCCCGGCTCCCATTCCTCGCGCGCACCCGTGCGTACCACCGTGACATATGCGATCTGTCCCGGCGCGCCGGCTTTGATGAGATAGGCCTTAAAACCGTTGGGAAGCGTTACCAGTTTGTAGTCGAAGGGGAATATCTTTCCTCCCTGCGGCGGCCCGGCCATGGAAGCAGCGGCCAGACTGACGATAAGAATGACAATCAGGAAGATCCTCATTGAGTGTGTTCCTCCCTGGTAGAAAGCAGGAATAACATCTTCATAAAAACATCAACGCAGAGTTCGCCGGGAATGCACTTCTCTCTGCGACCTCTGCGTTGAGATTCTGGAATCCGTTATCGGCCCGCTGCGGCGGCTCCCAGCTTCACCGGTGTCGCGCCTGCGAGGTACATGCTGTTGAAGAGGAACTTGAAAGCGCCGTGCGGCTGCGCGCGGAACGTGATCTCGGGCCCAATCAACACAACCCTGCCCTTGCCCATGGGCGCTTCGAGCGCAGCAACGCCGCCTTCGAGGTAGAACTGCCCCCAGGCCCAGCCGCTCCTCAGAGGCGTCGCGCTGGAGAACCAAGCCAGCGGGCGGACGCCTTTCAGCACTGCGTCGGGATCGAGACGGAACACGGGGCTGTTGTCAAAGAAGACATCCACCTTCTCGGACAAGCCGTAGGCGATGGGATTAGTGTTGTCGACGCTGACCTGGAGGACGGATCCGGGCACGAAGTACTTCGCCGCCGGGAGCCCTTGCTCCGTGCCGTTCGGGAGTTTCTCCGCGAGCGCGTCCGAGACCGGCAGGTTTAGCTGATGTCCGATATTGCTCGCAGAGCCGATGGCAACCAGCGTCCCTCCGTCTTCCACGAACTTCCGCAACTGCGGCAACGTAGTGGCGACGGTCATCGAGCCGATGCGATTTTGGTATTCAGGCGGGACATTGGCAGCGCCGCCGCGGCCTCCGCCACCGCCTCCGCCTCCCCGGCCTCCGCCCCCACTCATCCCTGCCCCATCGGGCAGGATGATGACATCGTACTTGCTGATGAGATTTCCGGCATCGAGGGCCGGGGCGAAAACCAGCTCGTAAGGAGTATCAGGAAATCCCTGCTCGAACATGTACCGGATCCAGCCGGAAGGCATCGACCCGCCGTAGGTGTCATACAAGCCGACGCGCAGCGGCTTCAACTTCAGCGCGTCCGCAGCGGGCGCGGTCGAAGTTGCCTCGAAGCCCAGGCCGATGTCGGCGGCCAGCTTCTCTATAGCGGCGCGCGTCGTGGTCCTGGCCGGAATATAGATAGTGCCGACTGGATATGTCTTGCCGTTTGCAGAGAAGGGCGATTTCAGCCAATACACCTCTTCCCCGGTCTTCAGCAGACGGGTCGTGCCCACGAACGCGTCGTTAACCTGGTGGCTCAACAGGTAGCCTGCTGCAGTTCCTCCCGCCGTCAATTTGAAGGCAGGGGCCTTGATCAAGGCCGGGATTTTCTCAAAGGGCCCGTCAAAGCCTTCGAGAATGCGGTCAAATTGCACTCCCATCTGGAAGGCGAGAGTCCAGCCGGTGATATCGTAAGGCCGCGTGGGCGGCCCGCCGGGATAGGGAATATCGTCGGGATGATCCTGGGGTTCGAACATGTCGAGCAGGTGCGGGCGGAAAGCCTGGGCGGTCTTGATGACATAGGAACCCGCCGGGTAGGTTTTCCCGGCAACCTGAAACGAACTCGTCGCCCGGTGGATCACGACCCCTGTTTTGATGAGGATGTTCATGAACTTCGTCGCGGTCAGGAAATCGGGCTGGTCGGAGGGCACGATGTAGCCCCTGGGATCTCTCCGGGCCGGATCATGCAATACCGCGTTCAGGTACTTGATGTCGGTGCCGCCCCGGCCGAAGCTCGGGGCCGCGCCTCCCCCGCCTGCTGCTCCGCCCGGGCCTGCGCCCCGGCCGCCTCTGCCTCCCGCCGCCGGCTGCGCGCCCTGCTGCGCCCCTTGATCCCTGGCAACCGCCTCCTGGAGCGCAGTCAGGCGCTTCGGGGTGATTGTCCAGGAATCCTGGCTGCCGCGCTGGATCGAGTTCCTCCCCATGACGTAAATCCGGTAGAGGAAGTCCTCGCGCAGCTTCGAGGCGATGTCAAGGATCGCGCGGTCTGCGGTGAGCAGGTAGTCAATCGACTGGCGCTGGTGCCACTCCTGAGGCATGATCGGGAAAGGTTGGTTGCCGTCGGGAACGAAGCGCGAGGGCACGAAGGGAATGTTCGAGGGCGTCGGGTTGCCGATGATCTCCGTCAGAATGCCGATCTGGTTGTGGAATCCGGTGGCTGTGCGCACGCCGCCGTTGAACCAGGTCGAGTAGGAAGCAGCCTTGCGCATCACGGCGCCGGGCTTCCCTTCGGCGATGAATCGGTTGTGCATCGCGGCGCCCACGAGGTCGATGCCGATCGGGACCAATGGATCGTGGTTGTAGTTGAAGGGATCACGGAACGGAGCGCAAAACAAGACCGATCCGGCCGGGCCGCTCTGGTGCTGGTTGTACATTATCTGCGGAATCCACTCGATGTACATCTGGCGCGAGATGGCCTCGGTCTCCGAGAGATTCACCATGAACGAGTCGCGGTTGTCGTCGTGGCCGGCATACTTGCTGTAGAGGACGGGGAGCCCACCCGTGGAGCGCCGCTTCGGATCCGCTTCCCGCATGTACCAGTTCGAGACAAGTTCCATGCCATCCGGATTGACCGGTACAAGCAACAGGATGTCGTCGTTCAGGATCCGCATGGTCTCCGGATCCGACTGGCTGACCATCTGGTAGGCAAACACGAACAGATGCTGCGCGGGGACGCACTCGGTCGCATGAAGACCGCCGTCGATCCAGACTACGGACTTGCCCTCGGCAGCCAACTTCCGGGCTTCATCGTCGGTCAGTCCTTCGGCCCGCGCCAGCCGCTGGGAGATATCCTTGTAGCGGTCGAGCTTTTTAAGGTTTGCCGGCGAGGTAATGATCGCCATGATCATGGTCCTGCCCTCGGAAGTCTTGCCGATCTCGACCACTTTCATCCGGTCGGATTCCTTCGCGAGCTTGCCCCAGTACTCGACAAGCTGGGTATAGTTTCCTAGAAAATAATCATCGCCGGCGGTGTATTGGCCGAATTTGGGCGGCGAAATCGCGGCCTGGGCGAAGAGGCTGCTCGTAGCCGCCAGTGACAAAGCCAGTATCAAGACCAGCGCCAGTCCATTCCTTCTCGTGCTCATGATAACTGTGTCTCCTTCCCGGAACCTGGATGACAATGATTCGCCTGCAGTGCGTCAGATGAGGAAACGCACCGCCACGGCCCGTCGGTAGTGTGAGCAACTATTTATCTCGGAGCGCATCGGAAAGGCAAGCGAAAACGGGAGACTTAGAGGGCGACGGCACGATGCCGCTTTGAACGCCGCGCCCGGGCGGCATCATGCCGGCTCTCCCCGAGCGCCCGGTCGGATTGCATTTGCTGGTTCAGTTCCGGGAAACACGCGCCCAGTCCGACACGCCGACCTGTACTGATGCGCGGAGCCGTTTCCTGTAGAATCTGGTCGAATGGAGGGTTTGATTTGGCAGTTTCCCCGGCCGGCTCCTGGACTATAATCGGCCCAAGGAGGAATCGAATATGTTGACGTTGCGCTATCACGGGCATGATTGCTGGGAGTTCGACGATGGGAGCCATCGCGTGCTGATCGACCCGTTCTTGAGCGGCAATCCGCTTGCCGACGTAAAGGCCGATGCCTTCACAAAACTGGACGCCATCATCGTGACTCACGGTCACGGGGATCACATCGGGGACGCTGTGGCGATCACCAAGTGCAGCGGAGCGCTGATCGTGTCGAATTACGAGATTGTCAACTACCTCGGAAACCTGGGCTGCCAGGGACACCCACTTCATATCGGAGGCGGCCACCAGTTCCCGTTCGGGCATGTCAAACTGACGATCGCGCACCACGGCTCTACCGGTCCCAACGGCGAAGCGCTCGGCAACCCGGCCGGCGTGGTGCTGACCATGGGGGGGAAGAAGGTCTATCACGCGGGAGACACGGGGCTCTTCCTGGACATGCAGCTGATCGGGGATGCGTGGGGTCCGCTCGACGCCGCTCTTCTGCCCATCGGCGACAACTTTACGATGGGCATTGACGACGCCGTGCGCGCCACCGCCTTTCTCAAGGCCAGGATTAACATACCGATGCACTACGGCACCTTCGATGTAATCAAGGCCGACCCGCAGGAGTTTGTACGCAAGGTCGAGGCCGCCGGCCGCAGGGCCGCCCTGGTCAAACCCGGCAGCGAATACAGGATCGACTGAGATTCAGGGAATGTGGGCCGGGCGTTTGCCTATCGATGATATACTACCCGATCTTAACTGCCCTGAGAGGAGACCGTAATGAAAGATCGTAGACCCAGCGCCCGCATCGCAGGCATCCTCATCGCCATCGCCCTACTCGCCGCCGTCACCTTCGGCCTGGCGCAGGATCGACTTCGCGGCATGCCCGGGTACGACCAGTACACCAAAATGCAGCCCCTTATCGGCGCAGCCATCGTGTCGGGTGACGTTAGTGTGACCTGGACGAACGACGGCAAAGCGTTCACCTACACGCACGCCGGCAAGGCATACCAGTTTGATCTCGCAACCATGAAGGCTACGGAAACGGGAGATGCTCCGGCGCCGGCGGCAGGCGGCGGAGCCGGGCGGGGCGGAAGGGGCGCGCCGCCGGCAGGGCAGGGTCAGCAAACCCAAGGCCAGACACCGCCGGCACGCGGCGGCGGCATGCAGCAGGCGCAGTCGGAGATGCCATTGACTCCAGTCGAGGGATGTCCCTCGATGGCGGCGGCGCGCGGTCGCCAGGCTTTCTGCGTGGTCTCGCCGGACGGCAAGCTAAAGGCATTCTACCGCAACCGCAACATGTGGGTCGCCAATTTCGACGGCACCGGGGAGAAGGCAGTGACCACCGATGGCAGCGAAAAGGAACGCATCAAGTACGGCACCGGAAGCTGGGTATACGGCGAGGAGTTGGGACAGACGACGGCCATCTGGTGGGCTCCCGACAGCAAGAAGGTGGGATTCTATCGGTTCGATGAAAGCCAGGTGAAGGACTTCTACCTGCAGATGAACCAGACGGCCGTGCAGGACACGATGGACGTCGAGGCCTATCCGAAACCGGGCGCACCCAATCCGATTGCCGACATCCTGGTCTACGATACCGCGGCCGGCCAGGTCACCAAAATCGACGTCCGCAACGGCAGGCCTTTCACGGATGACTCGATCGGCCACTACGCATATAACGTGCGTTGGTCTCCCGACGGCACCGAGCTGTTCATGAACCGCACCAACCGGCGGCAGCAGATCATGGAGTTCATCGCCTGCAATCCGTCCACCGGCTCCTGCCGGGTGATCGTGCGCGAGGAGTGGCCGACGGGATGGACCGAGAACACACCGACCATGCAGTACTTAAAGGATAACCGCCGCTTCATCTGGGCTTCGGAACGCTACGGCTGGCGCAACTATTACCTGTACGATCTCAGCGGCAAACTGCTGGCGACTCTGACTAACCACACCGGTTTCGAGGCCGGCAATATCGTCAAGGTCGACGAGGCGGCCAACGTCATGTTCTACCTGGCGCGCGACGGCGACAACCCTATGAAGATGCAGCTCCACCGCGTCGGCCTCGACGGCAGGGGCGACGTCCGGTTGACAGATCCCCAGTTTAACCACAGCATCGGCAACTGCAACCAGGGCGCAGGACGAGGCCGCGGCGGCGGCGCACCGGGCGGGCCCGGAGGAGGAGGCGGCGGCTGCGGCATCTCCGCGGACAACAATTTTGTCGTCGACGTCTACCAGACCCACGATCAGCCCCCGGCGACGCAGCTGCTCGACGCCGGCGGGAAGATTCTGGCGCAGGTGGCCAAGCCCGACCTGTCCAAGTTCGACCAGCTGGGCCTCAAGAAGGCGGAGATGTTCACCTACAACGCGGCCGACGGCAAGACGACGCTGTACGGGATGATCTCGTTCCCGTCCAACTTCGATCCGGGCAAGAAATATCCGACGCTCGTGCCGGTGTACGGCGGCCCGGACTCGGGCAGCAATGTACCGAGCGAAAACTTCGTCAGGCCGAACGCGACGGCGGAGTATGGATTCCTGATTGTCAACCTGTCGTCGCGCGCCGCGCCGGGGATGGGCAAACGGACGCTGGATTCCATCTACCTGAAACTGGGCGTCACCGAGATGGACGACATGGCCGAGGGCATTAAGGCGCTCTGGAGCCGGCCGTACTTCGATAAGACGCGCGTCGGCATCTACGGCACGTCCTATGGCGGCTACACCGCGGCCTTGGAGATCCTGCGGCACCCGGACGTTTTCACGGCCGCCTCGGCTTCATCGCCACCCACGTCATGGTACAACTATGACTCGATCTATACCGAGCGGTACATGTGGATCCCGCAGGAGAACAAGCAGGGCTACGAGGCGGGCAACGCCATGAATTTCGCGAAGGACCTGCGGGGACGGCTGCTGCTCTATTACGGAACGGCAGACAACAACGTGCACCCGACTAACTCGATGCAGCTCATCCGCGCCCTGCAGCAGGCCGGAAAGAGCTTCGAAGTGCAAGTGGGTCCGGACCAAGGTCACAGCGGCGTGAACACCCAGCACATGATGGAGTTCTTCATCGAGAACCTCGTCATGCATCCGGAACTGCTGATGGCGCCGCAGAAGTAGCGGCCGCGCGCCGCCTCTCCCCCGGCAACCCCGAAATGCACGGTGCGGAATATCCGCAGCCTAAAGCCTCAACCCAGGGGGGCGCAGAGTATTTTCGCGTGTGCATGACTTTTCTCCGCGACCTTTGCGTTGATCTTTTTTTGCTTCTCTTGCCTGAATGGCAAGAATCTGTAGCTAAGTTGTACGAAACACACGAAACGGTTTCGTGAGTTTCGTGGTTCCGGGAGGCGATTTGTCAACGAGCCCTGCGTTGAGGAATTCAGGTCGCGGTTATCCCGTGACCTGGCTTGTGCGGTTCGCATTGTTCAAAGAGGCGCCAAAATGAAGGAATCGTTTCTCACTTGTATCCTCTTTATCTTCGCCTGCATTGGTAGCGCTCAGGTCCAGACATCGGCGCCCTTCCGGCCGCCCGCGGTTCCGCTGGTCGCTCACGACCCGTATTTCAGCATATGGTCCCCTTACAACCTGTTGACCGAAGGCCCAACCACACACTGGACGGGAACCGCGCAGTCGATGTCGGGCATGGTCAGCATCGACGGCAGGCCGTTTCAGATCATGGGCGCCGCAGGCCGTGGTAATCCGGTGATGAAGCAGACGGAGATGGAGGTGCTGCCGACACGCACGATTTACCAGTTCGACGCCGAAGGGGTCCACATCACCCTGACGTTCATGACGCCGGCACTTCCCGATGACCTGGAGATTCTTTCACGCCCGGTCACTTACCTGATCTGGAATGTGCGCTCAACCGACAGCCGCAATCACAAAGTGTCGCTGTATTTCCACTGCGCGGTTCAGCTCGCCGTCAACATGCCCGACCAGCAGGTGGTCTGGTCGCGTGCCAAGGTGGGCGATCTCGACGTGCTTCGAGCGGGGTCCCGCGAACAACCGGTGCTCGCCAAATCCGGCGACAATCTCCGCATCGACTGGGGCTACCTCTATGTGGCGGGTGCGCGGCAGGAGGTCAGCAGTTCGGCGATCACGAGCGACCGCGCCGCACGCACCGAGTTTATGAAGAGCAGTTCCCTTCCCGGCTCCGACGACCTCGACATGCCCCGGGCCGCCGGTGACCGGACGCCGGTGCTGGCATTTACCTTCAATCTGGGAGAAGTCGGAGCGAACCCGGTATCACGCCACCTGATGGTGGCCTATGACGATCTCTACTCCATCGAGTATTTCAACCGCAGGCTCCGCCCCTACTGGCGCAGGAACGGGATGGACGCGGCGGCCTTGCTGCAAGCGGCGCACCAGGACTATGCCGGCTTGACGGAACGCTGCCGGAAACTCGACGCGCAGCTTGCCGCCGATCTGCGCCAGGCAGGAGGCGAGGAGTACGCCCGCATCGCATCCCTGGCCTACCGGCAAACCGTAGCCGCCCACAAGCTGGTCGCCGATATCGACGGCACGCCGCTGCTTTTTTCCAAGGAGAATTTCAGCAACGGCTGCATCGATACCGTGGATGTCACCTATCCATCCTCGCCGTTCTTCCTTGTGTTTAACCCACAGTTGTTGAAGGGGCAGCTCATACCGATCCTCGAGTACGCGAGCCTTCCTCGCTGGCGCTTCCCCTTCGCGCCCCATGACCTCGGCACTTACCCACTCGCCAATGGCCAGGTGTACGGGGGACGGGAGCAGAGCGAGGACAATCAAATGCCGGTCGAAGAGAGCGGCAACATGCTCTTGATGATCACTGCCCTTGCGAAAAAAGATGGCAATGCGAACTTCGCGATCAAGTATTGGCCCGTGCTTGCCAAGTGGGCCACCTATCTGCGCGAGAAAGGCCTCGACCCGGAAAATCAGCTCTGCACCGACGATTTTGCAGGACATCTTGCCCACAACACCAATCTATCGTTGAAGGCCATTCTTGCCCTCGGAGGTTACGCCACGCTTTGCGATATGGCCGGGCGCAAGGATGAGGCGGTCGCGTTTCGCAAGACCGCTGAGGACATGGCTGCCAGGTGGCAGCAGATGGCAAGCGACGGAGATCACTACCGGCTCACGTTCGACAGGGCCGACACCTGGAGCCAGAAATACAATCTGGTATGGGACCGGCTGTTAGGGCTGAATCTGTTTCCGGCTGAGGTCGCCCGCCGGGAGATTTCCTATTACAAGACCAGACTGAACAAGTTCGGTTTGCCGCTCGACCTGCGCAAGGATTACACCAAGCTGGATTGGGAACTCTGGACCGCTACGCTCGCGGACAACCCGATGGACTTCGCTGCCCTTGTCGGTCCCATCTACCGCTGGGTGATCGAGTCTCCCGATCGGGTTCCTCTGACCGATTGGTATGCAACCTCGGACGGCAAGAAACAGGGATTTCAGGCGCGCTCCGTCGTCGGAGGCATCTTCATCAAACTTCTCGCCGAGAAAACCAGATAATACACAAGATCGGAAATACGCCGGTTCCACAGCTTTCTCGACCTAGGTAGTACCCCCTGACTGACAAGAGTGCTTCCGCATCTCGGGTTCTGCGTCACCGCTGCCTTGATGAAAATCGAGAGTGTCTGATTCTCTACTCGTCATTGAGATGACACAGCTCATCATGACGGAAGCACCCGACGATGTGGTCATTCACCATGCCGGTAGCCTGCATGTGCGCGTAAATAATCGTCGAGCCGACAAACTTGAAGCCGCGTTTCTTCATGTCGGCGCTGATGACATCGGATAGGTCCGTCCATGCCGGCAATTCCGAGAGCTTCTGGAATCGGTTGTGAATCGGCCGGCCGCCGACAAATCCCCAGATATAGCGATCGAAGGTTTTGAATTCTCCCTGCACTTCCAGGAACCGTCTCGCGTTGTGGATGGCAGCCAGAATCTTCAGCCGGTTGCGGATGACGCCAGGATCCGCCAGCAGCCGTGCGACCTCGCGATCGCCATAGCAAGCGACCTTTACCGGATCGAATCTTTGGAAGGTTTTGCGGAAGTTCTCCCGTTTGTGCAGGATCGTCCTCCAGCTCAACCCGGCCTGCATTCCTTCCAGAATCAGGAATTCGAACAACTGCCGGTCGTCGTGCAGCGGCACACCCCACTCGCGATCGTGATACTCCAACATGAGCTCATCATCGCCCAGCCAGGCGCAGCGCCGCTTCCCGTCGCTCTTCATGGACAAATCAAAACACAAAGACCGCTAATAGCTCAAAGAAATAATTCCTTGCAGGTCGTGCCGGCACGTGGGATTGCCGACCGCCTCGGCGCTAAGCTGAAAGCACGGCATCCTCACCGCCTCAGTTTGGCGCTTCCGCCTGCCGGCTGGTTTTCTGTAATCCCTTGGAATTGGAGGGGATTGTGTCGGTGCTCGATGCATTGAACCTTTTGCCTCCACGGTGGATCATATTATTCGGAGCCCGAAGAAGCTGCCTCAGGAACTGTTGAGGCTGCTCGTAAATAGAAGGAAAATGAATATGAAACGCCAAATCTTATTCTGCGGGTTGGCCTTAGCGGCATGCCTCGTTGCCTTGCCATTGTCGGCGGCGCAGAGACAGCCGGGCGAGCCCGCCGCTACCGTTCAGCAGGGGGCCGGAGAGAATACACCCCCTTCAAGCCAGCAGGTTTCTCCCACGTTGACCTTGCCGGTGGGGACCCTGATTACCGTGCGAACCACACAGTTATTGTCGAGCGATCGAAACCAGCCGGGTGATGGCTTCACTGCCGTGCTGGAGCAGCCGCTCGTTGCCCAGGGTTGGGTGGTGTCAAGGCGAGGACAGACCGTGATCGGCCGGGTTGCCGCGGCCCAGAAGGCCGGCCGGGTGTCCGGTGTTTCCCAGCTGGCAGTGGAGTTGGACGAACTGGTCCTGGTGGATGGTCAGCAGTTGCCCATCCGAACCCAATTGATACAGAGTTCAGCCGGCCCGTCGCGCGGACAGGATGCGGGAGCCATCGCGGCCACAACCGGTATCGGTGCCGCCATTGGTGCCGCAGCCGGAGGGGGAGAGGGAGCCGCGATCGGAGCAGCCGCAGGTGCTGCCGCCGGGATAGCCGGTGTCCTGACCACACGCGGGCATGCTACCGAACTCCCACCAGAGACCGTGTTGACCTTCCGCCTGGAGGAGCAGCTCGCCATCGATACCCAGCAGAGCCAGCAGGCGTTCCGGCCGGTAACACCCCAGGACTATCCGGATCACGGCAGGCCGCAAACCTCGGAGCGCTACCCTGCTGCCCGTGTCTATTCATCTCCCCCGCCCTACTATTACGGGCCCTATGACTGGTACGGCTACTATCCGCCTTATGGGTATCCCGGATTTTATGGGTTCTATGGTTACGGTTTTGGGCCGCGCTTCTTCGTGGCCCCCAGGGTGTTTATCGGCCGGGGATTTGGCCGCCGCCGCTAGACTGATTCGGGGACAGCGCCATTCGTGACTGTCCCCGAGTTTGTTACGGCATCGTGACCCGTACCGTAAAGCCGGCGGTCAGGGGTTGCGGCTTTACTTTGATATGCAGCACGCCGCGGCGGTCTCCGGCGTCGAAGAACCAGCCTTCGGGGGCGGCGTTAAATTCTGCTCTGACCTTGTCACGGGATGCCCTGTCCGCCGCATTGGTTTCAAAACCCGGGAGGGACCTGTCTCCGAGCTTCACGCCCGCAGGTTTTGTCGGGACGTGGACGTCGACAACATAGGAGCGGCTCACCGGCATGTCCTTGTATTGGCCCTTGGCAGCTCCCACTTTGACGGCGACCTGTGCGCCGGCGGCATCGAGAAATTTCGGTGCCTCCACCTCGATCAGCGTTCGGGCAAACGCTCCGTTGCGATATTGCTGCGTCGCGCCGTCATCCTCGTAGAGATTGAAACTCGACTTTCCGGACGGATAGACGTCAACCGTCACCGGATCTTTGGCTTTTTCGCGGTCGTGGAGCATCTCCGGATACATGGGGATGATCGCCCCGGCCTTGACAAACAGCGGCAGCTTATCGAGAGGCGCGGCATAACCGTTCAGAACGACCGGACCGTTGAATTCGGTGCCGTCCCAATAATCAATCCATTTCCCCGCGGGCAGATAGATGTCGTTCCGGACGATGGTGTCTTCATAGACGGGCGCGACCAGGAGCCATTCGCCGCTCATGAGCTGATATTGTGTCCGCTTTGACCAGGTCACCGGATCGTCAGGGAACTCGAGGACCATCGCACGCACGGCCGGCACTCCGGTATCATGGGCTTCGCGGGTGTAAGTATAGATGTAGGGCGTGAGCCGCATCTTGAGTTTCAGGTATTTGCGGTTGGCGGTTGTGTAGGGCTCACCGAAGATCCAGGGCTGTTTCATGAGGTTGGTTTGCTTCGACCAGCCGCTGATGATCATCAGGACCGGGGTAAAGCACTTCCACTGCAGGTCACGGACCTGGGTCTGCGCGCTGCCGCCGAAGATCCCGTCCACGTCGCCCGTCGCCGCGTTGAATCCCGACAGGCCCGCGCCGAGCACGGTAGGGATGTGGAAGCGGATGTATTCCCAGTTGCCGGATTGGTCGCCCGACCAGATCGTGGCATAGCGCTGAGCGCCTGACCAGGCACAGGTTGTCCAAACGAAGCCGCGTGCATCGGCGTTCTTTTCGATGCCTTCATAAGCATCGCGCATGCCGTTGAGGGCGAACTGGTACCCACGCCCGACCCACGCCACGTCGAGCTTCATGACCCGCGAGCCGAGCGCGCCTACTTCATTGGCGACGCGATCAAGCCCCTTTTCAGTCCAGAGCCCGGTGTAGAACCCGCGCTTGTGGAGCTCCTGGATCGTGGTGTCGAGCTCGACGTAGCCGCAGCCGTAACCGTCGTTGGGCAGGATCCAGCCTCCCGGCATGTCGTTTGCGCGATAGACGTCCGCGACCTTCGAGATGACATCCGGCGTCTTCCCCTTTTTGTTGTAACAGTCGGCGTCACCGAACTCGAGCCCCCAGCGCGGTGGGAAAAACGGGCGGCCGGTGATGAGCGTGTAACCGTCGAGAATTTTCTTGAGCGACGGTCCATAGAAATAGTAGCAATCGAACCGCGGCTCATCGTGTGACAGGCTCAGGGGCGAGAGAAAATCATATCTGCCCGGCGTCATGGTGTTGCGGAAAGCGCCGTAGCCCGCCGTGCTCATGTAAAAAGGCGCCGGGTTCGGGGTCGTGCCGTCGCCCCAGCCGCGGGTATTGAGCCGGATGTTGACGGACGTGTCCCGGTGGGAAAAGTAACCGTTCTGCATGCCGCCGCCATAGAAGTTCTCGCTTTCTCCGCGCCTCAGGGTTTGGACGGTCGAAGGCCCATAGGTCAGCGGGCGGGTCTCCTGCCAGATGACGGTTGAATTGTCTTGGTCGAAGAGGGCGAACTTCAAAGGCCTCTTATAAACACGCAGCACGCACTGCCTGCTCTCCAGCCTGTAGTACTCGCCGGCATCCCTCCACGGCACCGGCACCGCGGGTCCTTTATAAACGACGATCTGCGCATCTTCCGGCGCCGGCTGCGCTTCGGTAAAAGTGCCGTCCGGCCCCACCCGGATCCTGAAAATGTCGTCGCGGTAGAAGATTACCCGGACCTGGTCCGAACCGGCGGCGATATTGAAAAAGTTGTCCTTGGCTTCAAAGTTCGTGACGTCTCCGAGCGTGATGCTTCTCCCGCGCGGTTGCGCCTGGCGCGCGCCCGCGCCCAGCTGGCCCGGCAGCGGCGCCGTCTGTCCCTGCCCGGACTCCTGGGAGGACTGCGCCCACGACAATTGAAGACCTATAAAAATCGAGCCGATCACAAGAAATCTTCTATGATTCATCTTCTAAGTACTCCTTGGCCGGGTTTGCGGGTTTATGAGAATGAAAGTCAGCGTGAGCTATTTCTATCTTGGGAGTGCCCGGGGCGCAAGCAGAAAAATCCAAAACCACGAAATTCGCCCAACCCCACACATGAGCTCGTTCCTTCTGCTCCGAAAATAGACGAATCGGTATCGCAATCGCTATCACCATCGCAATCGGAACTCTTAGCCGGCAAAAGCCGATAGCGACCTCCATAGCGATTGCGATACCGATGTTCACCAACCGGATAACATGAGCTTTTCATGCATCGCAGGGTGCGCCACGGCGCATGGGGAACTGTTCCGGGTATCCCCGGGTTTCTGCCGGGTCGCGGGCACGAGCCGCATATGCTATCATCCCATCCCATGGAAACGAGGAATATCGAAGAGAATGACGGCAAGCCGAACGAAAAATCTTTGGACTTTATCCGGATTATCATCGAAGCGGACCTGAAGGCCGGCAAGAACAATGGCCGCGTCGCCACACGATTCCCTCCGGAGCCGAACGGCTACCTGCACATCGGCCATGCCAAATCCATCTGCCTGAACTTCGGCATTGCCGCCCGGTACGGGGGCACCTGCAATCTTCGGTACGACGACACCAATCCCACCAAGGAAGAGGTGGAGTACGTCGATGCCATCCAGGCAGACGTTCACTGGCTTGGTTTTGACTGGGGTGGCCGCCGCTTCTACGCCTCCGACTATTTCGAGCAGCTCTGCCGGTACGCGGTCGAACTCATCAAAAAGGGCAAAGCGTATGTGGACAGTCTCAGCGCGGACGAAATCCGCGAGCATCGCGGCACCCTGACCGAACCAGGCAAGGACAGTCCCTATCGCGACCGCTCGATCGAGGAGAACTTCGACCTTTTCGAGCGCATGCGGGCCGGAGAATTTCCGGATGGGGCGCACGTGCTGCGCGCCAAAATTGACATGGCTTCCCCGAACCTCAACATGCGTGATCCCATCATCTATCGCATCCGTCACGCGGCCCATCACCGGACGGGCGACGAATGGTGCATTTACCCGATGTACGACTTTGCCCACGGCTTATCGGACGCCATCGAAGGAATCACACATTCGATCTGCACGCTGGAGTTCGAGGACCATCGCCCGCTCTACGACTGGTTCCTCGATAATCTGGAGGTGCCCTGCCATCCGCAACAGATCGAGTTCGCGCGCCTCAACCTCAACTACACAGTCATGAGCAAGCGCAAGCTGCTTGAACTGGTTGAGGAGGGCTATGTCAAAGGCTGGGACGATCCGCGCATGCCGACCATCGGGGGAATGCGGCGCCGCGGATACACGCCCGAATCCATTCGCGACTTTTGCGATCGGGTAGGAGTAGCAAAAAAAGAGAACGTGATCGATGTCGCCCTGCTGGAACATGCTGTGCGCGAGGACCTCAATCGGCGTGTCCCCCGGGCCATGTGCGTCCTGCGACCGCTCAGCCTGGTCATCGACAACTACCCGGAGGGCAGAGCCGAGGAAATGGAAGCGGTCAACAATCCCGAGGATCCGGCCGCGGGGAAGCGCAGGGTGCCGTTTTCCAGGGTACTGTATATCGAGCGGGAGGACTTCAGCGAGAATCCGCCTCCGAAATATCACCGCCTGGCTCCGGGACGCACGGTGCGCTTGCGCTATTCTTATCTGGTCACCTGCACAGCCGTGGTGAGGGACGGCAAGGGCGAGGTCGCGGAGGTCCACTGTACCTATCACCCGGAATCCCTGAATCCGAATGCCGAGGGTCTCCCAAAGGCCAAGGCTGCAATACACTGGGTTTCAGCGCCCCACGCCATCGGGGTCGAGGCGCGCCTCTACGAGCGGCTGTTTTCGGTGGAGGACCCCACTGACGAACAGGACGGACGCGACTGGAAATCCCACCTCAATCCCGACTCGTTGGAAGTGCTCGCGGGGTGCCAAGCCGAACCGTCCCTCGCCGGTGCTCAACCTGGAGCCAGGTTCCAGTTTGAACGGATGGGTTACTTTTGCGTTGATCCCGATTCCAGTTCCGGACCTTTGGTATTCAATCGCACGGTAACGTTGAAGGACACCTGGGCCCGCATCCGGCAAGCGCAGCAGACCGCGGGCGCGCAGCGTTAGGACTATGTGCGCACCGGAAACTGCCGGCGACCCTTGCGCCGAGTCTGCCTGCTCCGAAAACAGCGCCTGAAAAACGGAAAGCAGCCATTCGTGAAACTCGCCCCAGCCGTGGCCGCCTTTGAAAGCCTCCATTTTCAGGCGCTTGGGTGCGCCATCGCGCAAGAGGAATGTTCCCTTTTTCGTCACTCAGCGCTTGCAATTCCGGCGCCGTTTTCTTAGCATTAGTGCCTATTGGGAGATCGTTCAACGGTAGGACGGGTGGCTCTGGACCACTTAATCGGGGTTCGAATCCCTGTCTCCCAGCCAATCCTTCTCCGTCATCCCCTAATCCGGTGATTAATAAGAAGTTATCTCGCCGGGTTTGGTGGCTCTTCTGGCGTGAAAGTGCATCTTTTCGTCACAGCCCTTGTTGATTGGGATTCTCACCGTGTTGAAAAACGGTTCTTAATGCTTTCAGGATTTTGAAAATTGTCTTTAAGTCCGCCTTTCCATAATGACCCTTCCTGAAAAGCTCTCCGAGAATCCTCTTGGGCTGCCTGTAGAAACCCATATAGGCTTTCACAAGCATCTTTTCGAGTTCCTTGGAAGGAATGTGCGCAGTTTGAAAGACCGAATGCATCGCATCATAATGGTCCCAGTTTCTATCGGTGATTTTCGCCTCGACCTCATTCCATAGCCCCGTGCCGGGATACGGAGTTAAAATTGAAAATTCGGCGACACCGGGATTAAGAAATTTTGCAAACTGAATCGTCCTTTCGATATCCTGTATTGTCTCCGAAGGTTCGCCCAACAAAAAAGCACCCCAGGTCTCGATATCGTTGCGTCTAAGCAATTCGACGGCCTTCACTGAGACATCAGAAGATGCCTTGCCACCCTTTTTGTATGCCTTGAGAACCCGCTCTGTCGGGCTTTCTATTCCCAAGAACATCTGGCGCACTCCTCCCTTAGCCATTATCTCCGCAGTTTCCGGATGCTCGATAAGGTGGTCGCCTCTGCCCATAACCCAGTGAACCACCGGCAGCCCATGTTCGATAAGGGCACCAAACAACTCAACGAGCCTGCTGTTATCATAGTTGACTATGTCGTCGGCTATAAGAATGTTTTCAGCATTACCACATGTAACCACTTCTTCTATTTCCTTTACGACATTTTCCACGGACCGGGTACGAAAATGCCTGCCGGCTAAATTGCCAACATCGCAAAACTTGCAGTTGTATGGGCAGCCCCGCGAGGTGATAAGCGGATATTCCGTTACCCCGTTTGAATTAGTTTTGCTCTTATTGCTGCGCTGCCAATTGACGTCACGGAGCGGAAACGGGATATCGTCAAGGTTCTGAATAAACGGGCGGTCCGGGTTATGAAGCACTCTATGGGAGCCTTCGTCGATCCAGGATAATCCCAGGATCCTGCCTGCGTCGAAATGTCCATTTGAATTCAAACCTTCCAAAAGTTCCACCGAGGTCCATTCGCCCTCCCCCCGGACTACGTAGTCCACAAATCCGCTATTCAATGCTTCTTCCGGACTGCCTGTGGGATGCGGCCCGCCCATCACAACCGTCTTCCCCAGTCCCTTCGCCACTTCAGCAACCGTCAATGCCGAGTTAAATTGCACGGTATTACAGGAAATGCCGACTACATCAGCGCCTGCAAAATCCGGAAGTGTCGTTGGGTCCTCCAAGAGTACGATCTTCACATCGTGGCCAGCTCCCTTCAGAGCTGCGCCGACGTAGGAGATTCCGAGAGGCTGCATTTTCACGCCGGCTAATTCCAACATCGCGCCCCTGTAAGGAGAAACCAACAAGACGTTCATGGCAAATTCGTCCTTTCATTGGCAAAGTCCTGGAGTTGCGTTTGCCCAGGCAATTGTTCTGCAGCAGGATAAAATCGGTCGCAACCTCTCAAGGTCCATTTCTTTTGCTCTCGACCTTGCGGCTTCCACCATCCCGCTCGAGCCCTCTATTACCACAATGGTTGTCACCAATGAATTCTTTCTGCCAAATGTCATCAACTAGTTCGCAAAAATCTCGGTCGTACTTTACCAATCCTTCATAGTAAGCTGGATCTTCCAGAGCTATCGCGGCGTTGGGATCCACAGCCGACGGTTTGGTCTCTTCGAGGAGGTTGTGGGTAAACTCATAATGGTCCCTGATAATGCAAGGCATAATGAAATTACCGACTTCTTTGCCACGCTTCGCCAAACCATACTCGCGCTGCCAGGCTCTTATTCTGACCATCAAGTCGGACTTCAGCGCGTCATTCACATTCCCTCCCCGCGCATAGATTTCCTTTATATTATTCACCGCATACGGGAAAAACACGCAGGGCGGCACATTTCCGTTCCAATCGACATAAACATAGCCGCGCGCGCGGCCTGCTGCCATACATCCTTCAGAGTACACGCCGCCGTTCCAGAAGTCAGGGAAAAACACATGCTTCTCGTGGATGAAATGTTTTTCTCTTTCAAACATCCACTTCCTCTGGCCAGGAGTCACCATTAAATCGAGATTCTGATGCCGACCGATAGGCATATACTGGAAAATCCAACCATATATGGCACCCTGGTCGTCAAAATAAAAATCCACAAATTCATCCGCCAATATTTTCTCGGCATTGTCTCTCGTGGCAGTGACCGAGATGCCGAAAGGTACGCCTACCTCTCTCAGATTGGCCATCGCCTGGAGGATTTTGAGGTAGACGCCCTTACCACGTCTTTCGTCCGTTTCGGCTTCAAATCCCTCCACGGAAATTGCTGGAGTAAGGTTGCCGACGTCAGCCATGTTTTTTGCCATGTCTTTGTCGATCAGCGTACCGTTCGTGTACATCATGAAATAATTGTCAGGATGATCACGACATAAGTCGAGGATGCCTTTGCCGTCCGACTTCCAGAGCAGCGGCTCGCCTCCGGATATGGCGGTGAAGAACGAGGTCCACAGCTCCGTCTTCTCGTTCACTATTCTGCTGACCGTTTCATAGTCGAGCTTTTCAGCGGACTGTCCCGCGCTGGCAGCGTAGCATCCTGTACATGTCAAGTTGCATTTCTTACCGGGGCTGATGGTTATCCATCCGGGTGGCTCATAGCCAAATTCTTTCAAAAAGTCTCTTTTACTTTTCTCTTCGCGGGAATTTTTGTTTTCAAGAAAGACTCTACCGACAAAAACATCGACGAGCTTTTTCCTCACTGATGCAGAGATGTTCCGGTTGGTTAATGCCTTTTCGAGCGAGCGAACCAAATTAAACAATATGGAATACCTCTCGTATCTGATGTTACTCGTGTACGAATCGTCTTCTTCAACTATCTTCGCATAAATATACTTTCGCGCATAGTTGACTGCACGCCTTCTCAGCACGCTGTTTCCCAATATGAAGTTGATAACGTGCGGTGCAGCCTTTCTGAATTGACGATCAAAAGGTGGCATGATTCCCCCCAATTTTGTGTAAGTTGGCTCGACGGAGAGGATTCATCCTCTTATGGTCCGCTTTGGTTTGCCTGCACTCGTTCATGGACTTAAAAAAATGCTGCAGCCTATCTATGTTCTGAAGTTTTCAGCTGACATGGCCGGTTGGCGATCCCGTGGGGCAAGCAAAGATGGCCTTTGCGAGCACCTGGCATCGGAAAAATGAGCGCGCATACTGAATGACCGCAACCCGAGAACAAAATGGCCGCTTGAGCAAACACTTTATTAAAATGCCATAATTATACCACATATCGTTCCACGTCGGCAGGTGACGCCACGTTGGCATGTGGTGCCACGGTGGCGACTTGCGATGCTGGGAACCGATTGATGGCGGCGATGGTCTTGAGTAACTGATTCGTACCAGGCAGGGCAAAGCGTGAGCAGTCGATGGGAATCACTGCGGTGTCGGAGACGATGAGGGCATCCACCCTTGCTGATCGCATGGCGTCAGCTGCCGATCTTCAGCAGCGCCTCCCGCGTCGGGCCGTGGCGCACTTCCCCATCGTGGGTGATTACGGCGCCACTCAGAATTGCATCGCTCCAATCGAGCTGGAACGCATGGTTTTTCCAGCGGTGGCAAAGGCTGTGATCTTCCTGGCCGCCAGAGCACGGACGGCCTCGAGATTTCGCGCGGGAACGAGCGTCGTGACCAGCACGGCGCCGTTTCTCATCAAATCGACTTCAGGACGGCCGGCGGCCGTATTCATTCCCGGCGGATGGACTTTCAATATCATATCGGCGCCGGCTAACAGAGTGCCGGCATCCGGCATCAAAATGGCACCTGCTTCCTTAAAGGCTGCATCGGGGAAATACGCTTCAAGTCCCGCCCCGATCTCGACCCAAACCTCCATGCCTGCCTGGATCAACTTCTTGCAGGAGCCCGGAACCAGAGCCACGCGACGTTCGCCGGGCCATGTTTCCTTGGGAATGGCGACTTTCATTTCTGCGCAGATTCCATCAAGAAGCGACGACGGCATCCGCTTCGAGTTCCACGATTGCGGCAGGATCCGCGAGTGCCGAAACCTCAACCATTGTCGTGGCCGGCCTGACATCACCGAGCTTCTCGGCATGGACACGGCCAACCTCTTCCCAGAGTTGGATATCGGTGATATAGATCCGGGTGCGGATGATGTCGGTCCGGCTGCCACCCAACGCTTCTATCGCCGCGCACACGATCCCCAGCGCCAGGCGCATCTGTTCCGAGGCGGCCGGCGGGCAGGTGCCGTCAGGCCTCAAACCGATCGTGCCTGTGACTGCGATCCAATTTCCCGCCCGGACAGCCCTGCTGTACCCGACTATCGGTTCCCAGCGCGTGCCCGTCGACACAACCCGTCTTCCCGCGACAGTGCTCACTGCCATTACTCTTGCCATGGCTCACCTCTCCTCGCCTAGAGATCACCTCTCAGATCCCTGTCATCAAGAAGGTCCACCACCGGAGGTCTGAATGTCAACTGGCATTAACTGTTCGTTGATATTAATTATATTCCATCAGATTGGGTATGAATTTTATAGAGGGCGCCACAAGTTTATGCGCACGACTAGTGGTCCCGCGATATGAATCCTGTATTTATCTATTTCAATGCCTCCATTCCCGAGAAATCCCGATAGGGATCAAAACTCTTCAGAATGCGCCGGTCATCATCGTCGACCTCTCCTGCCACCATACGCGCAATCAGTTCACCAAGCCCGGGTCCGAGCATGAAGCCCTGGCCGCACATGCCGATGGCGTGGATAAAGCCAGGCAGCTCCCTGCTGCTGCCGACGATGGGGAAACCATCGGGCGTGTTGGGATACTGGCCGCGCCAGGCCCGGCGCACCTTCAGGTTGGCCAGGCGCGGATACAGACTGACCATCCGCTTGGCCACCATGGGGAAAAACTCAGACGTTGAATCGCTGTCCGCACCGTAGATCGCAGGATCCGGGGTTATGCAGAACACCACTTGGCCTTCGAAGTTCTGGTAGAAGTAATAATTCTTCGAGTCCATCGACGGACGCATGTCTACAACCATGGGTCCGAAAAACCGCCGCACCGGTTCACTGATCGCCGCTTCATGGCAGTCGGGCCGGATCAGGTACTCCTGTCCAACGAGGGAAGCAATTTCGGCACCTTCATTGCCGGCAGCATTCACAACGGTGGCGCTGCTATAGGCGCCCTTGTCGGTGATCACTTCGAAACCGTTCCCGTTCCTGGAGTGAATGGCCGTCACCTTTTCGTTGAAACGGTATCGGGCGCCGCATTCCAGGCTTTTAAAGTAGAAGGCATTTACTGCCATCAGGGGAGAGGCGCTGCCATCTCCGGGGGAATAGGTGGCTCCGCGCAGGCCGTCCATGTTGATGCCCGGCACCAGTTCGTTGTATTCCCCGGGTGAAACCCAGCGGATGTCCAGACCGTGGGAATGCTGGATTTCCATCAGCTCCTTGAGCTTCTTCTCGTCCTCTACGGTGTAGGCCGGGTAACTGTAGCCGTTGCGAAGCCATCCGATATGGCGGCCGTGAAGCTCCTCCCAATTCGCAAAAATCTCGATGCTGCGGAGGCAGATCCGGATTTTTGCGAAATCGGAGTGCGTGGCACGGATGCCGCCGATCGCCTTTTTGTTGTTTCCCTGCCCCGTTGACGGACACGGTTCGAGCACCAGCGTCGACAGTCTTTTCCCGGCGAGAGCCATCGCCGCGGGGATGCCGACGGAACCTGCCCCAATGACGATCACATCATAGCTCTCAGCCATTGCGCTCTCCCTCATCCACACCGGCCAGAATGCCGAACGGCACTTCCACAAAGACGGGCCGTCTGGTATTCCCCGTCACGCGTTCCATGGGAATACCCTCTTGCCGTAAAACAGTCTTGATGATGGCCTCGCAGGTTTTGCTGCCGCAGGCTCCCATGCCGGCGCGCGTCACGGCTTTGATCTGGTTGATATCGGTGATTCCCATTCTCACCAGGTCACGGACTTCACCGACGGTGACGCGTTCACACAGGCAAAGCTTGGCACCATCCCCGTCCTCCTCAGCACGAAGCCCTGCCGGCAGAGGCGTGGTCAGCGCCTCGTCCTGGATGCGGAAAGAGACGGCTTTCCTGGCCAGCGGTCTCGGCACCCGGATTTTGACGAGCTGGGTCCTGCTCTTTTTGTTGTTCAGAACTGCGCTGACTTCCATTTCGCCGAGAAAATCACCGTTGATGTCGACCGCTTTGACTCTGTCACCTTTCCTAACCACGAAGTTGGAGACCTCGTACGGCACCGTGACCTCTGGAAACTCCTGGTCCCTGCGGTAATCCAGCAGGGTGATCGCCAGCCCCGGACAGATCGTGACGCATTTGAGACAGCCGCTACATCCGCCTTCGCCGCCTGTGTAGATCGGGAGCCCCATCAGAGGGTCCCCTTCGATGCAGATCGATTCTGTCGGGCAGACGGTGGTGCAGGGATTGCATGGTATTTCCTGCAGGCAGTGAAGCATGGGCATCACGCCGGTTTCCCTTTCGGGAATCTTCTGTTCATGGATCGGCCCGGGATGCGACTTGAGAACTTCCGCCTTGGCATGCCAGCTCTCCGGGATCCCGGCCGCATTCGCCCCCAGTTCCCGGGCGATCGTCAGACCGGCAATCCTGCCGTTGAACATGGCCGAGGAAGCCTCGGCGATTTCGAGGGCGTCGCCTGCCCCATAAACCGGAATGCCGGCGCTGCGGGCTTCCTGGGTGAATTCATCAATTGGATTCAATCCGACCGCAATCAGGATCGTGTCGCAGGCAAACGTTTTTTCGGTGCCGCGAACCGGATGGAAATCACTGTCGACCTCGACGATCGTCACCGACTCGACTCTCTCCCGGCCGTTCGCCGCTTGAATGGTGTGGGAGGTGTAGATGGGCACACCGAGCCTCTTCAGCTTGTCGGCATGCACCTTGTAGCCTCCGCACTGCGGCAGGACTTCGGCGAGTCCCACCACGCCGATCCCCGCCTGGAGGGCGTGGTAGCCTGCGATCAGGCCCACGTTGCCACCGCCCAGGATGAAAAGCTTCTCGGACGGCCGCACCAGATCGCGATTGGCAAGCGTCTGGAAGGCACCGGCGCCATAGATCCCGACCAGGCTGTTGCCGGAAAAACTCAGGAACTTTTCGCGGGCGCCGGCGGCATTGAGAATGATCCTGGGCGTGACCAGCTTGTAGCTGCCGTCTTTGAGAATTCCGACCTTCTTGTCTTTAAAAATAAAAATTGCCGTGCTGTTGAGCCAGACGGTGATGTGAGGATCGCTGCCGGCGGTCTCGGCGAGCATCCGGCCGATCCGGCTGCCGCGGGTGCCGGCGTGGGAGTCCTCTACCGATCCGAAAAACTTATGGGTCTGCAGCACCAGTTTGCCGCCCAGTTCATTCTTGTCGTCGACGATCAGCGTCCTGATGCCTCTCTGCCCGAGCTCTATCGCCGCGGATGTTCCGGCCGGGCCGCCTCCGATGACCAGGACATCGGTCCGGATCTGCTCGATATCCTTCAGACCGGGCACTTCGGCGGCCGGCGGCAATTCGGGGAGACCGTCCACGGTCTCGACAATCATGTTTTCCCTGACGGCAGTCATGCACGACTTTACCGGGATCCCGTTCGCCATCACGGTGCACTTGGAGCACTGGCCGTTGGCGCAGAAAATGCCTTGGGCCGTGCCGTCGCGGTGATGACGCCCGAACACCTTGATTCCATTGGCGATCAGCGCCGAGGAGATCATCTCGTTCGGCTTGGCCGTCAGCGGGCTTTTATTCCAGTAGAAGAGGACGTCGGGCCTCTGTTCGACCGGCAGGATGGGGTGTTCGCTGATACGGCCAATCTCCATGTCGACTCCTTGCACGAACGCGATGATCGTGTACCGCCCATGGCAGGCACCCTAAATTACCATAAGAATGCCGACTCGGTCAACCATTTGTAAAAATTCTGTTTCATATTTCTTGACAAACTATTTATAAAGGCAAATATTTAGCAATCATGTCAAAAAAAGATCCCCATGAAAACAATGTTCGCCTCCGGCAGAACCGGCTTGCCCGCGCACACGGAGTGCCGCGATCGATGCTTGACCTGGCCTCCAAAGACAAGGCTATCCTGGCCGAACTGGGGCTGGATGCCCGACAGAATCTGACCGCACTGGCCCGAAATGTACACCTTTCGAAACAGGTGGTGAGCTATCGCATCAAGCAGCTCGAAAAAATGAACATCATTCGCGGCTATCACGCCATTCCGGACGTCTACCGCCTGGGCAAAGCCCATTTCAGGGTTTTCGTCAAGTATCACCAGCTCGACGGCCAGACTGAGGCCGGGCTGGTCAGGGAGCTGAGCCGGTGTCCCGAGATCTCCTGGCTGACGCTGCTGGACGGCGACTTCGATCTGGAGTTTGTGGTCTGGGCGGACAACATCATGGCATTCGAGGAGATCTACGATGAAATCCTGGCGCGCTTCGGCAGATATTTCCAGGAAAAGTACTTCTCCATAGGCACGCGCGTGGAATACCTCCCCCTCCGATTTCTGAACCCGGACGCACGTGCCGCCCGCGGCCTGGTCTTCGGAGGAACATACGAACACCGGATCCTGGATGAACAGGAGAAGCGAATCCTCTACGAAACCAATCACAACGGGCGCATCTCATTGGCTGACCTCGCCAAAAAGCTTGGAATTTCGGTCGCGGTAGCCAGGAAACGCCTGCAGGAACTGCTGGAAAGCGGTGTCATTATCGGCTTCGGATTGAAAATCGACCACAAACGCCTGGGGCTGACGTATCGCAAGGTGCTGTTGAAGCTGAATACTCCCGCCAAAGAGAGAATCGGTCGCATCGCGGCATACCTGAGAAGGCAGGAGAGCGTGATCTTTCTGGTTAAGACGATCGGCGCCTATGACTTCGAGTTCGAGCTCTTGACGGAATCCAACGAAGAGTTCTACCACTTCATGAAGGCTTTCCGTTCGCATTTCGCCGCCGAAATCAAGTTCCACAGCAACGTCATCGTGCACGACGAACTGAAGTACGGCCAACTCTCCCTGCGCTCCCTCTAACCCGAATTATCCGTGAAGCAGAACCAAACGCCGGTGAAAGGCAACAAAATTGGACGCGGCTAAACGCAGGCAGGAGCTTTTGCACGCCGACCAGGACCGAACGGTCAGCGTCTGTCGGCGTTTTTCCGCGTCCGAAAATTTCTTTTGATCACATATTCATGAATGATCCGTGCTAAGCGCCCGACAACCACGAAATTCACGAAAACTCTTTCGTGCCCTTTGTGCACTTCGTGGTCACTTTTGGGTGTCGGTTTGCCGGGTGAAGGTTTCAGTGGTCGTGATTTGTCCTCTCGCCATGCTTCGGCTGGTCTTGAGTGTCAGGATCTTCCCGTCCTTCGACAGTGAAAACTCCTGTTTGATCACGATGTCAAGACGCGCGGCGTCGTCACTTGAGCTGGACGGCTGCTGGGTTCCCAGAGTCACGAGTTTGTCCTTGTTCCACGATGTTCTCGATCTGAGTTCCCCGCCTGCAGGAAGCACCCGATTCACGCTCTCGCTCCCGTCGAGCTTGAAGACCTGTACCAACTCCTGCTGAGGCCCGCTGGGATTATTGACTTTATGAGTGACCTTCAGTTCGGTGTCCGTCTGGCTGATGATCAGTGCGGAATCCGTCAGCCGGGCGGCGCTGCCTGGGTCGTTGCCGCCGCGGCCGCCGCCGGTGCGCCCGCCACCCGGATACCTTCCGCCAGGGATCTGGCCGCCAGTTCTTCCTCCACGACCGCCGCCTCGTCCCATGCCTCCTGCACCTCCCCTTTGCGCGCCGGGGGCCTGCTCGACTTTGTTCTTCTCAAAAATCCAGGTCCCGCTGAAGTTGACTTTCTTCTGGGCCTTCTCAGCGGCCTCGGCAAAAGCCCCTAAAAATAACGTGAGGCTCGCAAGCAGGATCAAGCTCCGTTTCATTTCCCCTCCTTCCTGGGGGATCCCAACGGATCCACTCCAAGGACTCATTTAGAAGATACGACGCCGACACCTGAGAGTTACGTCGCATCGCACGGATTGTTCTTTTAAATGATGCCACCTTTCGAGTTGTTTCCCTGCGTTGACAGCAGCCGGGAGTCATGGTACGGTCGCGGTCACGCCAATAGGAGGCTCACGATGCGACCGAAGCTCACGATCCTCAGCGATACCATGGTCGACCAGATCATCACCGAGGCGATGGAGCTGCTTCGAGATCCGGGCGTGCGCGTGCACAACGAAGAAGCGCTCGCACTCCTGGCCGAGGCTGGCGCCACGATCGACCGGGCAAACGGAGTAGCTTATATTCCGGAGCCGATGGTGCGGAAGGCGCTCCAGACGGCGCCATCTGAGTTCCACCTTTACGGCCTCGACGGCCGGCCCGCAGTCCGTTACGGCGGTGACAGTGTGCAATTCGATCCCGGGTCCGCCGCGCTCGCGATTCTCGACAGCGGCACCCAGGAACAGCGCACGCCGGTTACGGCCGACTTCGTCAAGTTCGTGAAGCTGGTCGAGATGCTGCCGCAGATCGATGCGCAGAGCACCGCGATGATATGCGGGGACGTTCCAGCCGAGATCGGCGACCTTTACCGGCTCTACCTGGCGCTGAACTTCATGCGCAAGCCGGTCATTACCGGTGCGTTTCGCAAGGACACCTGGTGGACCATGCGCGAAATGCTGGTTGCCGTGGCGGGAGGATCGGCTGAGCTGGCCGAAAAACCGATCGCGGTCTTCGATGTGTGCCCGTCGCCTCCGCTGCTCTGGAGCGATCTGACCTGCCAGAACCTGATCGATTGCGCACGTAACAGCATCCCTGCGGAGCTGGTATCCATGCCGCTGGCAGGCGCGACGGCACCGGTGACACTGGCGGCCGCGGTTATCCAGCATGCCGCCGAGAATCTGAGCGGAGTCACGATCGGCCAGCTTGCCAGGCCCGGCTCGCCCATTGTCTGGGGCGGCTCCCCGGCGGCCTTCGACATGCGCGAAGGCACGACACCGATGGGCGACGTCGGCACGTGGCTGATCGACTGCGCCTATTCGCAGGTCGGCAAGGCGCTCCGGCTCCCGACCCACGCCTACCTCGGGATGAGTGACGCCAAGATCATCGATGCGCAGTGCGGACTGGAATCGGCGGGCGGCACGATGCTTGCTGCCCTCGCAGGCGTGAACATGGTCTCCGGAGCGGGCATGCTGGATTTCGAGAGCTGCCAGAGCTTCGAAAAGCTCGTGATTGACGCCGAAATCATCGGCATGGCGAAACGGCTCATTGGCGGCATCGATGCACGCGAAGACCCGATCGCGCTCACTCTGATGCGCAAGATCGGGCACCGGGCCGATTACCTGGCGCAAACGCACACCTTGAAGTGGTTCAGCAAGGAACTCTATCTGCCGTCGGAAACCATCGACCGCGGCTCGCTCGACGCCTGGAAACGAAAAGGCGCGAAATCGGCATGCCAGCGGGCGGCCGAGCGCGTCGATCAGCTGGTGGCAAAATACGAGCAGCCGCCGTTTTCATCCGAACTCTGCGCCGAGATTCGGGCCATCACCACAGCCGCGGCGCGCAAGTTCGGTTTGGAACATCTGCCGCCGCTTACCGAAGATCGTTGAAACATCAAGCGGCAGCAAGCTGCCGCACTCCAAGGAGCCTGGTTATGTCCAATCATCTCTATTCAAAGATCACCGCAAGCCTCGTCGACGGCGACCCCGATCTGACCGTGGCGGCAACCAGAGAGGCACTCGCAGCGGGTATCGAGCCGCTGGCCATCATCGACCGCAGCCTGGTCCCAGGCATGCGGATCGTGGGCGAGAAATTTTCTTGCGGTGAATACTTCCTTCCCAATCTGATCGTGGCAGCCAACGGCATGAAGCAGGCGATGCAGCTTCTGGAGCCGGAGTTGCGCGCCCGCCGCCAGGCTCTCAAATCCCCCGGCACCGTTGTGATCGGAACTGTGCAAGGCGACATCCACGAAATCGGCAAATCACTGGTAGCCACGATGCTGGCTGCGAATGGGTTCGAGGTGCACGATCTGGGCGTCGATGTGCCGGTCGATAGATTCGTCGGCACCGTCAGGGAGACCGGCGCTGAACTCGTCGGGCTCTCTTCGTTGCTGACGACCACGATGGTCATGCAGAAAAAGGTGGTCGAGGCGCTCGGGGGCGCCGGATTGCGCCGGCAGGTGAAAGTGATGGTAGGAGGTGCTCCGGTGTCCCGCAAGTGGGCCGAAGAAATCGGGGCTGACGGTTATGCCGAAGACGCCGTCGACGCCGTCGATCTGGCCATGAAACTTGCGGCCTCATAAAGCTTCAACGCAGGGGAAGTGTTCGTGTGCCGGGGCGCACCCACACGCATGAAAAACTCGTTCATCTATCGTTGGCGAACGTCGGTATCGGTATCGCTATCGGCTTTTGCCGGCCAAGAGTTCCGATTGCGATAGCGATCCCGATTCCGATGCCGATTTGTCTATTTTCGAAGCAGGGCGCTGAGGCATCAGGGGATTCTACCCTGCGCCGCCGGTATCGAAGATTTCCTGCGGTACAGTATGAAGCCAATGGCAAGTATGATCAGAGCCTGGCCGATGAGGTTGGTCTCGTAGTTCAGCACATTCCCCGTTCCCGGGGGTGGAACAAACACAAGACCGAGGGAGACGGCGGTCGCGATGCCGCCGGCACCGGCGACAAACCATAATCCCACCCGCCCGCCGGGCACGCGATACTGTGCCGCATTATTTTCCCTGGAATCCCGCGCACGCAACCGCACCAGTGAAATGAAAAGATAGAGATAGGGGAGAAAGTAAATCAGAATCGTCAGGTTTACCATGATGTCGTATGCTTCCTGGATCGACGTCCGGGCGCCGCCCACGGTGAAGAACAGGCTGACCAGGAAAATCAGCGAAGCGGCAAGACCCTGGAAGACGAGCACTACATGGGGCGTGCGATACCGGGGGTGAATCCGCGCGAACACAGCCGGAAGCGCCCGGTCGACTCCCGCCGCGAACGGTACGCGTGCCGCCCCGGCAAACCACGAGTTGTTCATGGCAACGGCTCCCAGTGCCAGCAGAGCCCCGGTCAGCGGGCCAAATCCTCCCAGCCCGATCCGTCCGGATGCCAGTTCGATGGCATCCGCGATACCGCTTCGTTCCAGCAGCGCCTTCGACGGCACTGCCACAAGCACCGACACCGAACCTGCCACATAGATGAGCGTCGCAGCCAGTCCGGCGATCATCACGCCGCGCGGCAGGTTCCGTTTCGGATTCTTCACCTCCTGCCCCACAAGAGAGGTCAACTCGAGACCGGAAAAAGCGAAGCAGATCGCCGACCACAAGCTGATCGTGGTCAATATGTCGTGTCTCGGCAGAAGTTCGCGTGGCGCGAAGGAAGTCGCGGATCCAAACCATGTAAAGGCAATCGCTCCGAAAATAATGAGCAGGCCGGCGGGCAGCCAGATGCCGATGCTGCCGATGTTCTGGAGCCATTTCGACCTCGACAGTCCTAGAATATTCAGGCCGACCGAAAACCAGAGCATGACTATGACGAAGGCAACCGAGTAGAGGCGCGAGTCGGCCAGCCAGGAAAGGCTCCCTCCAAAGACAAGCAGCGCATTAGCAGCTGCAAACAGCAGGAGCGAGGGATACCAGAAGAGGTTATTGACCCACAGGCACCAGCCGCAGACGAATCCGTGTGCCGGGCCGAACGCGCGCCGCGCCCAGGCGTAGAGCCCGCCCTGCTCCGGATAGCGGCTCGACAACTCGCAGACGGCCGCAGCAAGCGGCAAAAAAAACGAGATCCACGCAAAAAACCAGAGCGTCACCGACGGCGCTCCCATGCGTGCGGCGCGCGAAATCCATCGGAGCGACACCACTCCCACGAGCGTCATGGCGGCGACATCACGCAGCCCCAGCGCCTTGATGAATTCTGTGCCCTCAGTAGTTCCGGCCGATTTGGACAATTCTGTTACACCTGTTCAGCTGCCACGAGAATCCTCTGCCTTTCTCCGTGGTCTCCGGGTTCCCTGCGTTGAGGTCTTTGGGCTCGCGGCGATGCCGTGCCACGCACTTCAGGTTTAATGACTCCTTGTGTCAATCTGTCCCGGGCATTTTGCGGATCGTCGCCCGCTCGCCTCCCTTCAAGCAGGCAAGAATCGATGGCCGATGCCGGATGCCCCGTGGCATAGAATGCATGGGTAAAGCTTCATATCACAAAAGCGACGGACGCCACAATAGCGCGCCCATCGGGTTGTCTTCGTGGGACGTTCGTGGTTGAGTTAGTGCTGGACTGCGGCTTCCCAGGTTATTGACGAAGCAGCCACGAGTGGCACAATTTCGCCAATGCGCCATTCGTACTGCTTACTTACAGATCCTTGCTGTTTAGGCAAGAAAAATAAAAGATCAGCGCAGAGGTCGCAGAGATCGCGGAGAAAAGTCATGCGGAGGCGGAAATCCGCTGCGGCCTCTGCGCCCTGTGCGTTGAGGGTTTAGATTGCGGATATTCCGCACCGGGACATTCGGAGCCGCTTTCCGTCTTTTGAGGCGTGGTTTTAGGAACCTCCTCTCATGCGCCAGGATCGCTTTCCGGTCATCTCATGCAACTTGTGACTCGATTCACAGGCGTCTTCTCCAATATTATCAGGCGAGTGTCCAGTTTCCGGAGGCACCGCAGTCTTAGGTCCAGGGGGCCGGGAGCGACAACCGATGAAGGATACAAGTACGGCGATGCAAAGCATGAATTCCCGGCTCCTGCTTGTTTTTAGATTCCAGGAACTGTCCATGTACAGGAAAATCCCATGAAGCCCGTCGCATTCTCCGCATCCTCCGCCCCGGTTGATCGCGACACCCCGTTCCCGGGCGCCAGATCGGCGCTCGCGCTGCTGTTGTTGATAAACCTCTTCAACTATATCGACCGCCAGGTCCTTTCTGCCGTGGTCGGCCCCATCAAGGAAACCTTCTTCGATCAGGGCAACGCTACCGCCGCCGCTACCAGGAATGATCTGTTGACCGCCATCCTCAGTTGGTCCCAGACCCGGCTCGGGTTTAAGCCCGAGGACGCCCTGATCGGCTTGTTGGGGACAGCTTTCATGCTGATTTACATGGCGGGGTCACCCGTGTTCGCGCGGCTGGCAGAACGGAAACCACGTTGGGTACTGATTGGCATAGGCGTGATCCTGTGGAGCCTGGCGAGTGGTGCCTCAGGATTGGCAACGACATTCCTGATGCTCCTGATTACCCGCTGCTGTGTCGGCATCGGCGAGGCGGCCTACGGACCGGTGGCTCCGACGATGATTTCCGATTTGTATCCGGTGAAAATCCGCGGCCAGGTGCTGGCGTGGTTTTACGTCGCCATCCCCGTGGGGAGCGCCCTGGGTTACGTTCTCGGCGGCCTGATCGCAGGCTCCGGCATTGGTGCCTGGGGTGCTGCCGCTTTCGGTTTCAAACCCGAGAGCTGGCGCTGGGCTTTTTTCCTCGTCACGTTGCCGGGGATTGTGCTCGGGCTGTGGAGCTGCTTCATGCGGGAACCCCCTCGTGGGCAGGCGGATCTCGCATCCGCTGCCAAGCCTGCCGCCGTTCCCTGGCGTGACTATCTGATTCTGTTTCGCACACCCTCTTACATCCTGTGCACGCTCGGCATGGCGGCTATGACCTTTGCGATCGGCGGCATTGCCTTCTGGATGCCGTATTACCTGTCGAAGCGCCCCGGCGCGCCCGCATATTCAACGACAACGACGATCTTTGGGGGGATCACGGCGGTGGCCGGCCTGGCCGCCACTCTCCTGGGTGGCATCGCCGGGGACAAGTTGCGCGCGCGCTTTCCAGGCTCCTACTTTCTGGTATCCGGCTCCGCAATGCTTGCGGGATTTCCCATCTTCCTCCTGGTGTTAAGAGCACCTTATCCGTGGATTTGGCCGCTGATTTTTCTGACCTGCTTTTGCCTGTTTTTCAACACCGGTCCCAGCAATACCATCCTGGCCAACGTCACGCATCCATCCATGCGGGGGGTGGCTTTTGCGCTCAATATCTTCGTTATTCACGCGCTCGGAGACGTGATCTCACCCGTCATCGTCGGGTTCCTGAATGACTGGTTCCAGGACATGAACAAGTCCTTCCTCGTGGTCGGCTTGATGTTTCTTGCCGCCGGCGTGCTCTGGCTGCTCGGCACGCGCTATCTGCAGAAGGACACAGCGCTCGCGCCGTCACGGCTGGGCGGCACGGCCTCGTGATTGCTGCAGCCGATTGGCGAAGAAGTCCGTCGAGCGCGCAAGCTCTCTTGCGTCTATGGAGGAACAGCGAATATAGTGACAAAAAACTGAGCCCCGAAGGGGCGGCACATCTGACTCAGAGTGTTTGTCACAACATTATCTGATGATCATTAGTGGGCCGGTTTCTGCATTCCCATTCTCAAAGGCGACAGTGAGCTGCCTCGCTCCCGAGCAGCCTTGTCATGGAAATGCGGACAGCATGGTTGGGAGAGCAATCCTGGGAGTGCGCAGAAGACCAAAAGCTACTTCTTGCGCGTGAAGCGGAAAATCTCGATTGTGTCTGCCTTGCCCCGCTCGCGCCACGTCCATTCCTGGGTGAAGTGGTCCCCATCCTGGATCGTGATTGCCAGCCGATGCATGTGTCCTACCCCCGGATCGGCGAGATTGGTGGCTCCAACAAATGTAAAATCCAATTCGTTTGGATCCCCGGCGTTGGGCACGGTGCGCATCCGCGGCTGGTTGTTTGCGCTGCAGTAATGCGTGAGCGCCACCGCATCTCCATCCATGGTATAGATCGTGACCATCTCGGATTCGCCACCCGGGCTCAGAGTCTCCAGCAGCGCGGTTCCGGCAGATACCATCTTGTAGGATACGCGAACCGGTTTCTCCTGGGCATCTTTGCCTTCCCACTCACCCACCAGCATCCTGAGTTTATCAAATCCGGGATTCGCATCGCCACGCGCCCGCGACATTCCCGATACGAGGCTGAGAGTCAGGATCCAGAGCCCGATTCCGGCCGTCTTTTTCATGGTGACCCCTCCCTGAGAACACGATCATTCCTCAGAGAGAATCATATCGTGTCTTGAACCACTTGGCAAAAGGGTCCCGGGAGGTGGCTGCGCCTCAGCCGGGGAGCAGGCTGCCCTTTTCCAGGTGCCGGATGGCGTGTGCAAAAGCGGCAGCATGGGGATCGTGCGTCACCATGACAATCGTTTTGCGGAAATCTTTATTGAGGAGAGCGAGGATTTCCAATACCTCCGTGGCGGAGTGGCTGTCGAGGTCACCCGTGGGTTCGTCGGCCAGCACCAGGGTCGGGTCGCAAACGATTGCGCGCGCGATGGCAACGCGCTGCTCCTGTCCGCCGGAAAGCTGCTTGGGAAGATGGTTGACGCGATCCTCCAATCCGACCAGCTTGAGCGCGGTCATGACGTGATCACGACGTTGCGGCGCCGGGAGCCTGGTCAAAAGGAGAGGCAACTCCACGTTCTCGAATGCGGTCAGCACCGGGATCAGGTTGAAAGTCTGGAAGACATAGCCGACGTGCTCGTTGCGCCAGCGGGCAGCTTGCCGGTCGCTGAAGCCGAAGACATTTTCGCCCGTGACGAGCAGCTGGCCCGAAGTGGGGGGATCGATGCCGGCAATCATGTTCAGCAGGGTGGTCTTGCCCGACCCGGAGGGCCCCATGAGGGCGAGAAATTCCCCCGAGTCAATCTCGATCGAGACGTCGTCGAGAGCCCTGACCTCGAAGGAATCGCGCTTGTACACCTTGCTGACGTTATGCGCTTTCACCACCTCGGAGTTCGGATCGACTTTTGCGGTTGCCGTGCTCATGTTTGCCCCTTGATCTTGATTTTGTCGCCATCCTGCAACTTCGCAGGGCTGACTGTGATTACATCCTCGCCACCGGTGAGCCCTTCGACCAGGTAGCCGTTGCTCCGCGTGGCTGTGATGCGGACTTCGCGGGCTTTCGTTCTGCCGTCATAAGCAATGAGGACGATCTTCTTGCCGTTGCGATCGCGCACTGCCGCCTTCGGCACGAGAACTCCTGAGGGTCGCGTGCCCGCATTCCTGCCCTCGTCAGCCAGAAACTTGACCGAAGCGTTCATTTCCGGGCGCAGATATTCGTCCGGATTGAGAATCTGGACTTTTACCTGGACCGTTGCCTTCTGGCGGTTTGCTTCCGGCGAGATCTCCGCTATGACACCGTCATACTTGCGGTCCGGATAGGCATCGGTCGTGACGATTCCCTTCTGCTTGGCTCCCAGTTTAGAGAAGTCGTCCTGGGCAATGTCAAGTTCCACCTGGAGGTCGGTCAAATCGGCCAGCGCAACGACAGACCCTACAGGACCACCTTCGGCGGCGCTGGCAAATTGGGCGGTTATGAGTTCCCCCTTTTCGGCCGTGCGCTCGAGGATGGTGCCGCTCACGGGAGCGCGAATGATGGTCGCCTCCAGTTGCGACTCCGCAAAGGCCAGTTGCCCTTCAGTCTGCTGCAGCAAACCCTTCGCACGCGCGATTTCTTCCGGGCGTGGTCCGATCTGCGCGAGACGGTAGGCCTGCTCGAGCGAGTTCGCACGTTGCTGATCGGCCTCGAACTTGGCGCTGGTGTCGTCGAGCAGTTGTTTGGACAGGACTCCTTTCGCCACCAACTCTTTGGTGCGGTCCATCGTGATCCTGTCAACGGCCAGAGTTGCGCGGGCCTCGTCAAGGTTGTGCCGCGCCTGCAGGACCTCTTCCGGCCGGGAGCCGTTCTCCAACTCCTGCAGATAGGCCTTTGCGTTCTGAACCGCGCCTTTGGCTTGCTGCACCTGGGCGCGGAATTCGTCGTCTTCCAGGCGAACCAGGACCTGCCCCTGCTTCACCTTGTCGCCTTTTTCCACTCCGATCCAGGCGACACGGCCTGTCACCTTGGAGTTTACGTTGATTTTGTGGTGAGCCACGATATAACCGCTGGCGCTGAGCACGACGCCGGGCAGGTTGGCGTTTTCCGCGGAGGCGCGAACGACCTCCACCTCCAGCACATCCGGCGCAAGCCAGCGGTAGGCCATTGCCGCCATTCCCAGCAGCGCCACCACGATTATGCCGCCGAGGATGGTGCGACGCGCCCACGCAGGCGGTGCCCCCGCATCGCTGCGCTGGGACCGGTCGATACGCAGGTTCTGAAGCTGTTCGTGTTTATCGTCGCCGGGCATATGCATCCAATAGTAAGAGTCCAGCGTCCTGGCGTCGCGGCGGCACAGGGTGACAACCACCGCGAAGACTCAAAGACTCTGACACTGCAGGAATCCTCACTTCGAGGTTTAGTCGCGCAGGGCGGCGACCACGTTTTGGCGTGACGCATGCCACGCCGGCGCCAGCCCCCCGAACAATCCCATCACTACGGCAAAAACGACCGCCACTGCGACCACCCGCGGGGTCATGCGCAAGGCGAACACCACCTCGCTGAAAGTGACCGCGTTCGAGGTTCCAGTGGTCATACCGTTGAACGGCAGCATGAGCACGATGCCTGCCAGTGCCCCCAGCAATGAAAGCAGCAGTGATTCCAGGACAAACGAAGTGAGGATGCTGGGCCGCGAAAATCCCATGATCCGCAGCGTGGCAATTTCACGACCGCGATAGGCAACTGCCGCATACATCGTGTTCATGGCAGCAAAGCATGAGCCGATCGCCATGATAACGGCGACAATCATGCCGACGAAGGCAATCGGCGCGCCCGACCGCGTCTGCGAGGCGTAGTAGGCCGGCTCCAGCATGCCGTTGAGCTTCAGCCTCTGATCATCATTGACGCGGTTTTTCAGGGCTTCGGCGGCCGCAGGATCGGCCGCGCGAATCAGAACCGAAGAGTAGACGGTGCGCTCAAACTCGGTGGCGAGTTGATTAATGTCGCCCCAGATCTCGGATTCGTGAGCCGTCCCGCCGGCATCAGAGATGCCCACGACGTTCCAGCTCCCACTGCCGATCCCGATCGCGTCGCCGATGCCTGCCCGGGCGAATCTCTTGTTGACCGCGCTGCTCACCACGACTTCCCGCTGCCCGGGCGTGAACCACCGTCCGGCGATCAGCTTCACCTTGGGACGCATCTCGATGCCCAGGGGCGTCAGGAACCTGACCGTGACGTTGACTTCCCCGGTGCCGTCCCGCCTCGGCAGTACAATGACCAGGATGTCTTCGCCTGAAACCAGGGGCGTGCCCTGGCGGTTGCGCGCAATTCCGGGCAAGTCCTTGAAGACCTGCATGGCATCCCGCTGGATGCCTCCCGCAGCCAGTTCGGAGTCGGATCCCTTGCGAAGTACCAGAACGTTGCGCGGATCGCCTGTGGTGGGAAAAGCGTCGTTCAAGCCGGCAAGCAAGGCCATGATGAAAATTGCGATGGTGACGGTCAGCGCGATGCCCAGCGCGGTCATCACCGTAGCGCCTTTGCGTAGCCGAAGATTCCGAAGGTTGTAGCGAATGGGAATCGCCATGACTCTCCTCCGCTCACCCGATGTGGCGCAAACCGGCCACGATGTTTCGGCGCGAGGCATTATAAGCCGGCAACAACGCGCTCACCAAGCCTACGGCGACCGCCACCAGCAGTGCCGCCAGCAGCGTAGGAGTGGTGACCTTCATTCCAGTCAGAAACAGGCTGCCCTGCGGCGAGTGGGCCATGGCACTGATCAGGCCTGAAGCCGCCAAAGCCCCGAGCAATCCGCCTGCCAGAGCCAAAGTTGCGGCTTCGCCTACAAACAATCCCAGAATCGTCGCGCGGGTGAAACCCAGGGTTCTTAACACCGCCACCTCGCGAGTGCGTTCCCTTATCGACATGGCAATGGTGTTGGCGGACACCAGCAGGGTGGCGAACACGACCGCCATGCAGATGCTCATTATGAACGCCTTGACGTTCCCCAGCATAGCAATCCAATCCAACTGGAACGCCTTCTCGCTCTCCGTCTTGGTCGGACGCGGAGCATTGCGGAATTCCCCATCAACCTCCCGGGCCACGCGCGGGACTGCCGCCGGCGACTCCGCCAGGACACCAAAGAAGCCCACGTGGCCTTTGACATCCGGATAGGCTTCCTCGAGATAGACGTTGTTGAAGTAGATGGATTGTGTAGGCTGCGGCGCGCTGAATATACCCCGGATGTTGAGTTCGAGGTTCGCCGGGAAAATGGTCCCCTTGATGTACAGGCGGTCACCCGGCTTCCAGCCATATTTCTGCGCCAGATCCCTGTCCACAATGCAGCCGGCCCGGTCTCGTTGCCAGGCAGCGACCTGATCCGCCGGAATCTGCAACTCCGGATATACCTGCAGCAGTTCCTGCGGGTCCGTGCCAAACTGAGCAAAAAAGTTTTCCGGCCTATCGTCCTTGTATTGTCCGCCGAACCAGGTTTCATTGACTACCTGCTTGACCCCCGGGAGGGCCCGGATCTTTTCGCGATAATAGCCCGGCAGGAAAAAGACCAGCGAAACCTTGTGGCGCGTGATCAGGCGCTGCGCCGATTGAGGGTCGCCCTGGTCGATGAAGAAGACCCGCCATATGGTCATCATCAAGGTCAGCAGCAGCAGGGAAAACGCGATGCTGAGCACTGTCAATATGCTGCGGCGTTTGTTTCGAAACGCGTTCTTCGCAACAAAGCGAGTCAGGGTCATGATCAGACTCCTCAGAAGCCGACCAGGCACTCTTCCTGTCGCGGCTTTCAGAAATGATAGCCGACGAAATACCGCGACACAACCATAGTATGGACAACGGCAGCGATTTCAGTGAGAGGTTCCCGGAGTGCGGCGTCATGCCCGTGACGAGAAGGCCAAAGCTAATAAAGATCTAATACGGCCTGCAGTGCGAATTTTATATCTGCCGAAGAGCGAGCACGGATATAATCTGGTTTCGCTGTTCTGAAAATAGACAACCGGTATCGGGATCGCAATCGCTATCGCGGTCGCTATCGGCTTTTGCCGGCTAAGAGTTCCGATAGCGATTGCGATCCCGATACCGACGATCACAAACCGGATAACATGAGCTTTTCATGCGTCACAGGGTGCGCCACGGCGCATGGGGGGCTGCTTTGAAAAGAAGAATAAGGCTTGATTTCTTTATCCAAAGGAGGAGCAGTGCTTAAATCTACGCGGAAGTCATACTTCGCCTTTTTTATGGCATTGGTGTGCCTTCTGGGCGTACTGAGCTTTGGCCAGAATGCTCAGAGCCCGGTCACTACCGATGACTTTAACCAGTTCACCTGGCGGTGGGTGGGTCCGCAGACATTCTCAGGACGCATCACCAATTTTGCTGTGCCCAGAGGACAAACCACAACCTACTATGTCCTCACTGCCAGCGGTGGTCTGTGGAAGACCATGGACGCCGGCACCCACTTTGATCCTATCTTCGACAATTACGGGACCTTGAGCATGGGCTTTATGGCGATCGCGCCTTCCAACCCGGACATCCTCTATCTGGGAACCGGTGAGCCGATGCACGCCCGTGCCAGCACCCATGGCAACGGGATGTGGAAATCGACCGACGCAGGCAAGACGTGGACGCACATCGGCCTGGAGAAGAGCTATTTCATTCCCAAGGTCGAGGTTGATTTCAAAAACCCCGACATCGTTTACGTGGCGGCCGAAGGCAAGCTCTACGACAATGAGATGGACTGCGAGCGCGGCCTCTACAAGAGCACCGATGGCGGCAAGACCTGGACAAACATGGGCCCCATGAAAGACCGGGGCATCGCCGATTTCGTCATTGATCCGCGGAACTCCAATATCATCATCGCCGCGGCTTACAAGACCTTCCGCCGGGCCTGGACCTACCTGGACCGGTGGCCGGGCAACGACTTGTACAAATCTGTGGATGGCGGCAAGACCTGGAAAAAGCTCAGCAGCGGTTTGCCCGCAGGCGCCGAATTGGGTCGCACCGGCATGGCTCTTTTTGAGAAGAATCCAAGCATCATCTACGCCCGGCTCGACCAGGGCGTGAGCCTCGGCTTCACCGAGCGTGATGGCGCCGCAAACTTCCGCGCGGGTGGAGGTGGCAGAGGCGGCGGAGGCGGCGGAGGCAGGGGCGGTGGGGCCGGCGGGACCGTCCTCTTTCCGGAAAATTACACTTTCGACCAGTTCAAGTCCTACAAAATCAATCCGGATATAGCCAAGCTTGCGCCCAAGTTCACCCCGATCTCAGCGGCCAATGAAGCCGAGTTGGTAACCAAGCTCAACGAGATGATTCAGGACAAGGACTTCCTGACGAAGAACGGCATCGATATCGCCAGGTTCGATCAGGCAGCGCGGAAAGTTTACGCGAAAGACAGCGACATCATCGAGTCCATCAATGAGGTCGACAAGCTCATGAAGAAGGAGCCGGCGGCCCCTGACTCCACCGAAGCGAAAGGCCGGGCTCAGATCATCAACCGCCATGCTCTCGAGCTCCTGTACGCCAACGCGCTCACCGCCCTGCAGCCGATCAGGAGGAATGGCGCTATCTATCGAACGGACGACCAGGGCGAAACCTGGAAGCTGATGACGGAATACAAGCAGACCGGCGGCAGCGCTCAGATCAATCAGACCGAGGGCGGCTATTACGGCCGGATCATTGTGGACCAGACCAACGACCAGGTGGTGATTTGCGGTGATACCACCGCCACCATATCCCGCGATGGCGGCAAGACTTTCCAGAACACCACGTGGGATCGGGGCATCCCGATGCCGACGCACGTCGACCATCGCGGCATCTGGATCGACCCGGTCAACCCTAATCATATCCTGGACGGCAATGACGGCGGCCTCTGCGAAACCTGGGACGGCGGCAAACACTTCAGCCAGAAGAGCACCATCAGTGCCCAGCAGTTCTTCGACGTGGCCGTGGACAACGAGCAACCCTACAACGTCATGGGCGGGACTCAGGACAACGGCTGCTGGATGGGACCGTCTCAGACCCGGAATCGCCGTGGTATCTTCGGAGCCGATTGGCGCTACCTGCCCACGGGCGACGGATTTTACGCCGTTCGCGACTGGTGGAATCCCGAATGGATCTACTTCGAGAGCCAGTTCGGCGGATCGAGCCGGATGAACCTCAATACCGGCGAGACCAGCAACCTGGCCCCGCGTCTCACACAGGAGCAGATCGCGGCCGGCGCAGCCCCGCTGCGATTCCAGTGGAATGCCCCCATCGTACTTTCCCCGCATAACCCGGGCATCGTTTACGTCTGCTCTCAGTACGTGCATCGTTCGCTGAGCCACGGAGATCAAGGGACGTTCGTCACCGTCAGTCCCGACCTGACCAAGGCCAGCAAGGATAAGATCGATCTCTCCAAAAAGACCAACCTCCAGTGGGCGACGATCTACTCATTCGCCGAATCCGTGAAGAAGCCTGGCCTTTACTGGGCCGGCACCGACGACGGCAACGTGCAGATGTCTCCCGATGGCGGAGTGACCTGGGTCAACATCACCAACAAGTTCTATGACGCGAACGGCAAGCCCAAGCCGGGGATCAAGGGCGACCTCATTCCCTATGACCGTTGGGTCAAAGCCGTGGTCCCCTCGGCGTTCGAGGAGAAGACCTGCTACGTCGGCTTCAGCGGCTATCGCACCCACAATGAGGACAAGACCTGGCTGTATGTGACCCATGATTCCGGCGAAACCTGGACCGACATTTCCGGCGGGATGAACAATCCGATCTTCGAGGTCAAGGAAGATCCCGACAACCGGAATGTCATCTACCTGGCCACGGATTTCGGCATCTATGTAACGATTGATCAGGGCAAGACCTGGACCAATTTTTCAAACACAGCCCCCAACGTTACCATCCGAAGCCTGGCCATCCAGAAACGGGATCGGGAGATGGCGATCGGCACCTATGGGCGCGGCATTTATGTCTGCGACATCGGCCCGATCAAGGAGTTCACGCCTGAGATTTTCCAGGAAGCCTCTCACCTGTTCGACATCAAAAACACGATCCGCTGGAACCGGTACGAGCAGCGCGGCGATACTCTGGGCGAATTGGCCAAGGCCGATAATCCACTCGTCGGTGCAAACATTTACTACTACCTGAAGGCGGACGCCCAGAACGTGAAGGTCACCATCAAAGACCTGGAAGGCACAACCATCGCGGAACTGACGCCCAGCAGCAAAAAAGGCCTTCAGAAGATCTTCTGGGGCCTGAATAGGGTGACAGCCGGCCAAGGAGGCCCCGGAGGTCCCGGCGGCGGCCGCGGCGGAGGTGGCGGTGGTGGAGGTGGCGGCGGTCGCGGCGGCTTCGGCGGCGGCCAGATCGAGAACGGTGTCTACAAGGTTACTTTGACTGTGGATGGGAAGGATATTGAGACCAAGAAAATGACGATCCTCCCCGACCCTATGTTCAAATAGTGTTATTTTCCCCAGGAGGGAGCCGGCACGCAAAGCCGGCTCCCTCGACTTTCCATCGCTGTTGCCGACCCTGTCCGAATGGCCCTGTCGCGCACTTCAAAAACCGCAAAACCGGCTCCCTAGCCCGGATTACTCATGAATATGCGAACAAAAGAAACTTTGGGAGGCGGAAAAACGCTGACCGGCGACGACCGTTCGGTCTTGGTCGGCGTGCAGGAGCTTTTGACGAATCACGAGGTCGAATGAAAGCCGCCAGGCTTTCGTGACCGGCGCTGCCGGCCGGGGGGACGATGTCTCCCTGCCCTGAAAGCCTCACTTCTGGATCAGGCGCGTTTCTTCATGGGTTTCGCCCCCAATCGGGATGGTTGAATTCACCGGATCTCCGAGCGCAAGGTTGCCCCCGATGCTCCCCTTTGAGTCGGACTTGATGAGCATCCCTTCCTTGATGGCGAAATACCAGGTTTCCGAGCCCTCCATCGTGCAATCGAGTGACAATCCGACGCCGCCCTGCTCCAGGTTTCCCGTCAGCGTGCCCTTGACAGCAGTCTTGATGCGCGCACACTCGAATCCATCGACGGTCTCGAATCCGTCCAGGGTATGCACATTCTTAGTGGTGATGCGGAGTTCGCCGCTGCCGACTTTCTGGGTAACCGCATCTTCGCTGGGCCATGTGTCGCCTGTCTTGACCGGCCGGTCGGGCAGGTCAGGAAAAAACGACTGAAACCTCCCGGATAGATCCCTCGTGCCGGTGGAGCCAAACTCGTACTTAATTGCCGCCGCACCCGAAGTGTCGATCTCTTTGCCCAGACGCGAGAGAATCATGTCGAAGCTCTTACTCAGGACTGAACTCGTGTCCGCAGATACATCCCCCTGCGGGCTCGATGAGTCGATCTTGAGAGCGTTGATCGTTATGCCCAGGGTGAACTGGCCGTCTTTCAAACCCTTTTGCTTCGCCGTGAACTCGATGCTGGATTGGGTTTGGCTCGTCATGGATTGACCCATCATCTCCAGGTTTTGAGTCTCGGTGCCGGATTGCCGGTAGGCCAGCGCCTTGCCCTCGGGGAACTGGTAAGTAAGGGTCACAGGCGTATCGCTGCTCTTCCCGGCCTCGGTTTTTTGCATCGCCTGTCCGGCCAAAGCGCAGAAAGCCAGAAGAAGGGACACGACCTTCAGGCCGTTCCACAAAGATCTGATCGATATCATTACGAACCTCCTTGGGCTCATCCTCTTAGGGTCGTCACGCAGATTGCCGTAATGCAGGGCTTCGTCGTCTCTCACCATGAAACACGCTCATATACGATACTACAGGTATGAAAGGGCTGCCACGAAATACCCAAAAACCCGTTTCATGTTCTTTGTCTATTTCGTAGTCTCGTTCCGCTACCGCAGGTATGATTGGAAGAACTCAAGACGGGAGGAACACATGAATCTGACCGGGACGTCTCTGATTGCGCTCTGTCTCCTACTTTCAGGGGTTCAAGCCAAGCCTGCGGCACAGGAAGAGCAGGCTGTCGCAGGCTCCCCGATCAAGCAGCTTGCCCGCGACATTTTCAAGGAACTGATCGAGATCAACACCACGGACTCCGTCGGCAGCACCACGAAAGCCGCTGAGGCGATGGCGGCGCGGCTTAAGGCTGCGGGATTCGCTCCGGCAGATGTCCAGGTGCTGGGCCCGAATCCCCGCAAGGAGAACCTGGTCGCTCGTCTCCGTGGCACCGGCGCACGCAAGCCCATTCTGCTTTTGGCACATCTGGATGTGGTTGAGGCGCGGCGCGAAGACTGGTCGTTCGACCCCTTCAAGTTCATTGAACGTGACGGATACTTTTACGGCCGCGGCACGAACGACATCAAATCGGGGGATGCGGTTCTGGTTGCCAATCTCATCCGGCTAAAACAGGAGGGTGAAACGCCGGACCGCGACATCATCGTTGCCCTCACGGCCGACGAGGAAGGAGGCGGATTCAACGGAGTGGACTGGCTGCTCAACAATCACCGCGACTTGATTGACGCGGCCTATTGCCTGAATACCGACGGCGGCGGCGGTGAACTCAAAAGCGGCAAGCGCATGCTCAACGAGGTGCAGACAAGCGAGAAGGTCTATTTGAGCTTCAGCCTCGAGGTGCAGAACCGTGGCGGCCACAGTTCGCTGCCGGAGAAGGATAACGCGATCTATCACCTCGCTGAAGGGCTTACGCGTCTCGCCAAGTTTGAATTCCCGGTAAGGCTGAACGAAACTACCAGGACTTATTTCCAGAAAATGTCCAAAATCGAAAGCGGCCGGACAGCGCTCGATATGACGGCGATTGCCAAAATCCCTCCCGATCCGCAGGCCGCCGAGCGCCTGGCGGCGACACCCATTTACAACGCCTTCATGCGAACCACCTGCGTGGCTACGAAACTGGATGCCGGTCACGCTGAAAATGCTCTGCCGCAGCGGGCGCGCGCGATTGTCAACTGCCGCTTGCTTCCGGAAGACACCCCGGCCAATGTCCAGCAGACGCTCACAAGAGTGCTGGCGGACGACAAGATCACGATCACTCCACTGCAAAAGCCCAAACCCGGCCCGCTCTCTCCGCTCCTTCCCGAGGTAGTGGAACCGATCGAACGAATCACGGAAGAACTCTGGCACGGTACACCCGTCGTTCCTATCATGTCCACCGGAGCCACGGACGGGTCGAGACTCCGCCTGGCGGGAATCCCGACTTATGGCGTCTCCGGCTTATTCGATGATATCGATGATGTGCGGGCGCATGGCAAGGATGAGCGGATGGGAGTAAAGGAGTTTTTCGACGGGCTGGAATTCATGTACCGCCTAGTCAAAGCCCTCTCATCGTCCAAGTGACTCAATGCTGCCTGGCGCCGGGATTTTGGGGTTGCGGAAACCTCCAGTTTTGATAACTTGTCGCGACTGTCATAAGGAGGTCTGGAATGAGAAAGAGGCTGATTCTGGTTCCTTTTATGATCCTGTCTTGTGCGCTGCTGCTTCCGGCGGCATTCCGCAAGGAGGACGTAAAAGTCTACAAGCTGGACAACGGTTTAAAGATCCTGCTTCTGGAAGATCACGACATCCCCAACGTGGCTCTATACACCTTCTTCCATGTCGGATCCCGCAACGAGCGCCCGGGAATCACAGGAGTATCCCATTTTATCGAGCACATGATGTTTAACGGGACCAAGAAGTTCGGCCCAGGCGAGTTCGACCGGAAAATGGAGTTCTCCGGCGGCTCCAACAACGCCTTCACCGGCGATGACATGACGGGCTATACCGACTGGTTCCCGGCTGCGGCGCTCGAGCCCATGATCGAAATGGAGTCCGACCGCATGCAGGGCTTACTCCTGGATCCGCAGGTCCTCGAGTCGGAGCGGGGCGTTGTCGCCTCCGAGCGACGCATGAGCGTCGAAAACAACAACGACTCCATCCTCTCTGAGAATGTGCGGGCCACGGCCATCATGGCCCATCCCTACCACTGGGACGTCATCGGCTGGATGAGCGACATCCAGAGCTGGAAGCGCGACGACATCATGAATTACTATCGCACGTATTATTCCCCCAACAATGCCGTGCTCATAGTAGTGGGCGATATCAACAGCACCAGGGCTCTGGAACTCATCAGGAAATATTACAGCGGCATCCCGGCCGGACCGCCGCCACCTGCGGTGACGACGGTCGAGCCACCGCAGATGGGACCCAAGACCGTCCTGATTCGCAAAGAGGCACAGGCCCCGTCTTTCGAAATGGTCTTCCACGCGCCGAACTGTACTTCCACAGATTTTTATCCGCTCTCGATATTGGATCTGGTTCTGATGAACGGCCAAAGCAGCCGTCTCTACAAACGTCTCGTTCGCGATGAACAGCTGGCCATCAGCGTGGGAGGTGGGATCAGTGAAACGATCGATCCGCAACTGTTCACCATCAGCGTCAAGCCCCGTCCCGGCGCCGACCTGAACAGGATCGAGGCCGTGATTGAAGAAGAACTGGGCAAGGTAAAAAGCGCAGGGATTACGGAGCAGGAGTATCAGAAAGCCTTGAATATGGTCCGCAGCCAATTCTACTTCGGGCTGCAAACGATCTCGGGCAAAGCCAATCAACTGGGTGAGGCAGAAATCCTTTACGGGAGCTTCGAAGCGCTCTTCACGCAGATGGACAAATATGTGGCAGTCCAACGGGACCAGATCCGGGAAGCGACCAGAAAATATCTCACGGAAAACAACAAAACCGTCGGGAAGCTCATCCCCGAAGGAGGTGCGAAATGAAGACCGCGGCCAAGATAACGATATGCGCGGCCCTTTTGATGATGGCGGCCAGCTTTGCCCGGGGCGCTTTTCTCGCTTCTCCTGAGAAGCTGATCCTCAAAAACGGCATCACGGTCTACTATCTGAAAAACACGGATCTCCCTCTGATCAGCTTCCGGATGTGGATTAAAGGTGCCGGCTATGCGGATGAGCCGGCCGAGCTCGAGGGTGTGGCCAGTCTCACGGCCACTCTCATGCTCAAAGGCACGACCAGCCGCGATGCGGATGCCATCGCAGAAGCGGTTGATTTCATGGGCGCCAGGTTCAGCATCTCCGGGGGGGATGAGTATGCCGCTGTCAGCGGCGAAAGCATCGCCGAGCATTTTCCGAAGCTGCTGGAAATCGCGGCGGACTGTCTCAGAAATCCCTCGTTCAAGGAGGAGGAATTCACCAAGGAGCGCAAAACGCGGATCGACAGCCTCAAATCCGTCAAGGACAATCCCGGCGCCGCCGTTCGATATTATTTCCAGAAAGCCTACTTCGGCTCCCACCCGATGGGACATCTGGCTTCAGGCACGGAAACCTCGCTCAAGCGAATTACCGTGGCCGACGTCAGAAGCTATTACCAGAGATATCTCCGTCCTGAGAGAGGCGTCGTTGCGGTAGTCGGTGATATCGACAAAGAGAAACTCCTCGAGCTTTTAAACGCGACGGTCGGAGCATGGAACGGCACGGGCGCCGCGGCCCCGCTGACGACGATTCCTGCCTTGCCCAAGCCGAAGGGGCCTAAACTTCTCCTGATCGACAAGCCCGATGCCACGCAGGCGTACTGGATGCTGGGCGCCCCCGGTTACCCCATGGGCGATGCAGTTACACCCCAGGCTGCGGTCATGAACACGCTGTTCGGGGGCCGTTTCACATCCTGGCTGAGCACCGAACTCCGCATCAAGCGAGGATTGACCTACGGTGCAGGCAGCAGTTTCCAGACGTGGACCATCGGCGGTCTTTTCACCGCGAACTCGTATACCCGGAACGAGAAGATCGGGGAGATGCTCGATATCACCTTTGACCTGCTGAAGAAGGTGCGCAAGGATGGTTTCGCACCGGAGGAGATCGAGAGCGCGCGTAACTATATTCAGGGCCAGTTTCCCCCGACCCTCGAAGCCAACGCCAGCAAGGCCACGGCCTATGTCAGGCTCGTGTTCTATAATCTGGGATTTGACTACTACGATAAATACCTTGCGAACATTCAAAAGGTATCGCAGGCGGCAGCCCGGGATGCCGCCGCGAAGCTTATTCCTGAAACCGATTTCGTCCTGGTCGTGGTCGGCAAGGCCGCCGACATCAAGAAACAGCTCGAAAAATACGGAACCTGGACGGAAAAGAAAATCACCGATCCCGATTTCTGAAGAGTCCAGCCGCGAATGAATTGGAGCGGCGTTGCCGCAACCGCTTTTCCTGGAGTCCTGGCGGTTATGAAGCCTCATGAACCACCAGGACCCCAGGGCGCCGGGAGCTGCAGATACGCCAGGCGGCTATCGCTTCGCGGGTGACAGATCTTTCACCCGAATGTTTCGGAAGCGGACAACGGAGTCGTGGCTCAACCAGCCGATGTGTCCGGAAAGGCGCTGCAAACCAGGGTGCTGTTGGTGGTCGATCGTGCCGTTTTTACTGGCCTCCAGAATATCACCGTCGACTATTGCCGTGCCGTTCAATATCACCTGAATCCTGGAGCCTTTCGCGATGATCTGTTCGGAGTTCCACTCGCCCACCGGCTTCAAAAAGCCGCGCTTGGCGGGTATCACCCCATACACTGAACCGTGATATTGATACGCTTGAAGATCGGCATAGACCGGCGCAGTGTCATCGAGAATCTGGATTTCCATTCCCACGTACGCGGCATCGCCTTCGAGCGGCGCGCGAATGCCCACACCGTTGTTGGCACCGGGAGTCAGCTGGAATTCAAACCGGAGCTGAAAATCTCCGTACTCTCTTTCCGTATACAGGTTGCCGCGATTCTCAGCTGTCGGCTGGTAGACCATGATACCCTCTTCCACCTTGTAGCCGCCTTTGTTGCCGACCCAGCCCCCCAAGTCGCGTCCGTTGAAAAGAGAGGCGAATCCGTCGGTCCTTTCCTCGTCGGTCAAACTGTACTCGGTGTCTGAAATCTCACGCACATACACATCGCGGAATGCCAGATCCGTGCCGTGGGCTTGAAGTTCGATCGGGCCGCGAGGGAAAATGGCTTGCTTCCGATCCCAGTAATTTTCCAGGACCACGCTGTCGACCACCTTGATGCCGTTGAGGTACACAGTCACCTTTTCCCCAATCATGGCGATGCGGAACGTGTTCCACTCCCCGACGGGATTATCGGCTCGCAGCAAGGGCTTGCCGGGATTCTTCTGATTGTTATACAGCCCGCCTGAGCCGACTTGCGCGCCGACATCGACGCGGGCCGGATCCCATATTTGCACCTGCGGCGAGCCGCGCAGATAGATTCCGCTGTCGCCGTCTTTGGTGATTCTCCAATCCACCAGCATCTCGAAGTCACCATAGTCTTTGACGGAGCAGAGGTTGTCTCCGCTGCCGTTGAAGACGATAGTGCCGTCGCGCGTACCCCAGTTGGAGCGCATTTTTTGATCGGCTTCCGCTTGTTTTACCGCCAGCTCTTGAGGGCTCATTTTGGCTCGGGCAATCGGATTTTCCACAAGCCCTTTCCATCCGGCGAGATCCTTGCCGTTGAAAAGAGGCACAAAGCCTTCGTCCTGCGGCATGGCAGCCAGATAGCCGCGAATGTTCTCTTTATCGTACTCGCTCTCCGGACCGCTCAAAATCTGCACCACCTTGCTCAGAATCCCACGGACTACGGTCCCCCTCAATCCGTCCCGGCCTCCGGAGGAGGGCAAGGCAATTCGCATGGCGGCTCCGGCTGCATCGTTGGCGAGATCCGGATCGTCCAGGTAACGAGCCACAACCAGGAGGCTCTGAAAGGTCTTTGTCCCTTCCATCGCTCGGATGAGCGATCGGCGCTCGCTGGTCCTGGATGCAAAGGGGAGAATCTTGCGGAATTGAAGCAGTTTTTGATCTGCCGTCAGAGAGGAAGAACCGATTTGCCGCAAGAAGCCGGTGAACGCCTGGTCGCGATATTTTGCGTTCCCGCCGGCAACGACGGCATATAACCGTTGTGCGGCCTCCGGATCCTTCCATTGTACGAGAGCACGGAAGGCAACGTCTTTGCGTCTGGTGTCGGGTTGATCAAATTGTTCGGCCACGGCACGCAAGGATTCCGCTCCTCCAATCTGCGGCAGGATTTCCAGAATCAACTCCGGGCGTGGAGATGTTTTCATTGCCTCGAGCAATGCCCGGGACCGTGTCTGTGCAGGTTCCGCCTGGTTGACGGCTCTGACCAGGGCCGGCTGAACTTCCTTGATCAGAGCAGGTTCGCTGGTGGAATCGAGCAAGCGGAGGAGGACAGGGAGATCGTTCGCGCCTGCCAGACTCTTAAGCGCCGCAAAGGCAGCCGCTCTGATTTCAGCATTTTGATCTGAGGTCAGCGCGAAGATTTTTTCAAAGTATCGCTTTCCACCTTTGGCTGCAACCACACCGATCGCGCCTGCTTTCGCGGCGGGCGGCAGCGTGTCCATCATGGAGACGAGCGGGTCGAGATGCCGTTCGTCCAGGATCCAAAGCAGAATGTCGGCAATGCGGCGGGCGTCTTCTCCCTGCCTGGTTTTGAGCAGGGGGAGGAGGTCCGCTGCGGCATCTGCTTTCTTCATCCGGGCGAGCGATTCCGCGGCCGCCAGGCTGACCTGCGGTTCGGCCGCATTCAAGGATGATTGGATGAATCCCAGCGCCCGACTGTCCCCTTGGCGCCCGAGCATGCCGATGATTTCAGCACGCAGCTGGGGGTTCGCTCTTTGCGCCTTGGCAAGCCACTGACGCGTGGCAGCCACGCCGGTGATTTCTTCTGCAAGGTTCAGCGCCGCATTGCGATAAGCTTTGTCTTTGTTGTCCACTGCCCGGAGAAGATCCGGAAGCGCCTCGTATCCGCGATTTTCCACCAGAATCCCGAGGGCCGCGGAGCTGTTGGGGAGGCGCTCCGCATCGGCACAATTCTTCAGGATTAACCGGCAAACCTTTTCACAGAGTGCAATGTTTCCTTTTTCGCCCAGGTTTCTCGCGTAACTGAGCAGGGCGCTCGTGGCGTTCGCAGGATCATAGCGATAGCCGGCCTTGCGCGCGGCCTTCGTCAAGGCGCTGAAGGAATTCGGACTGGCGATCTGCGCCAGCGCGGCGAGGGCGGCTTTCCTCATGGGCACACCGGAGGCATCGGCCAGGGAAAGAATGGCGTCGTTCGCTTCCTCCACCCTCAGCTCGCCCAGCGCTTTCACAATAGTGACTTGGTTGGCGTCCTTCGCCTTTTTGAGCGCGTTGCGAAGCGCTTGCCGGGCAGCAGCATTTCCCGCGGAAAGCATCAGCTGGGTCGCAGGTTCGAACAAGGAAGCGTCCAGCAGATACGGTGCCGCAGCTTTAACAGCTTCCTCACCACCCACGAGCCTCAGCTGGCTCAAGAGAAATGTCTTCACTTCGGGATCGGGGGCGGTAGCAAGCGCTCCGATCAGTGCTTTCTCCGCCAGTGCCCGCTTCGGTTCCGCCCCAAATTCGCCGGCATGGACCGCCATGCAGTTCAAGGCAAAGCGAACGGCGGTGTCGTTGCCCGACCCGGCAGGAATCAGTTGACGCGTGAATTCGGCGATACCGGTTTCGCCAAGACTGAGAATCTCGTCGGCGAGCCGGTCGCGGTGCGTCGAACTCGTCGCAGGGAATTGCGCCAGGATGTCGGCCACCTTCGTGGCAAGCGTCCTCCTGTCCTGGGGTGAGGCCGTCACTGCCGCGAATAAACAAACAAGCAAGAGCGAAAGGGAGAGCATTCGGATCTTTGTTTTTTCCATCGCCGTCGTTTCCTTGTTCGCGCCGATTTCGGCGCGCTCAACTGTCTCCAGACTCCAATGCACCTACAGGACCCAAGGAGCTCGCATGGGTTGATGAATAAGCCGGTTGGCGACTTCGTCATCCCGGAAGCGTTGGGCGACAGGATCGTAGTGCAACGTCCGGCCCAAGCGTACGACGATGACGCCCAGATTGACCAGTGTGCAGGAACGATGGGCGTTCATTTCGTTCAGCGCGAATTTTTTGCGGGTGCGCACGGAATCGGAGAAGGTTCCAATCTGGGGTTCGGGATCCGGAAGGGTTTCGAGCAGCCTGGGAAGATCGGGGATATCAGACCTGAACCCGCGATAGATCCTGCCGTTGGGCCCTTCAATGTAGGCAGCGTCGGTGTCGCGATTTTCCCCGTCCAGGATGATCTTGCAGCCGTCGGCATATGTGTACTCAATGCGCCTCCAGGAACCGGCAGCGTCGTAATGCTGTTGCGGCGCATCCACATCCACACGAACGGGGCTGGTATCATCTTTGCCGAGCAAATATTGAACGGGATCAAGATAATGTTGTCCCATGTCGCCCAGGCCGCCCCCATCGTAGTCCCAATAACCGCGGAATTTGGCATGCACCCGTTCCGGGTTGTAGGGCTTGTAGGGAGCGGGGCCCAGCCACATGTCATAGTCGAGTTCGGGGGGCACCGGCATGGGGACAAGATCGGTCCTGCCACTCCAGTAGAACTTCCAGTCATATCCGGTAACCCCACTCACAGTGACCTTCAGCGGCCACCCCAATACACCGCTTTGAACCACCTTCTTCAGCGGCTTGACATCCGTGCCCAGGCCGTAAAATGTATCCTTGAAACGAAACCATGTGTTCAGCCGGAACATCCGCCCGTATTTGTTCACTTCATCGGTGACGCGGATGCCTTCTCCAATGGTGCGGGTCATCGGCTTTTCGCACCATACATCCTTCCCTGCCCTTACGGCCTCGACAGACATCAGGGCATGCCAATGAGGCGGGGTGGCGATGTGCACGATATCGACGTCTTTTCGCGCCAGAACTTCGCGGTAGTCGCTGTACCCTCTTGCATCCTTACCGGCCTTGTCGAGCACTTCCCTCAGGTGATTCCGATCCACATCGCAGACGGCCAGCAGGCGGGTCCCTTCGTAAGGTATGTGCCCCCGTCCCATGCCGCCTACACCGATGATCGCCTTGGTGAGTTGGTCGCTCGGTGCCCTATAGCCCGTGCCGCCCAGCACGTGCCTCGGAACAATCATGAGCCCGGCGGAAGCCCACACCGCCTTCTTGATGAACTGTCTTCGATCAGTCGTGTGTTTCATACGCATTTCCTGTATTGAAACTGGGGATGGGCACAGATAAACGCCGATTCTCATCCGCGTTCATCAGCGTGTATCTGCGGCTTGCTCTCTGTGGCCTTGCCTCGTGGCTGCCATGATAATCGAAAACGACCGAAGAATGCGATGAGAATGTCGATGAGAATGCAGCTTCATCGGATTATAATCGCCGGAATCCAAGGGATAGTGCAAATGATGCCTCTCGGTTCTGCTCCTGTTATCTAAAAGGAAGGAAACAATGGAAAAGCAACGATCGATGCGCCGCCGGGATTTCCTTACCAAGGTTCCCCTGGCTGCAGCCGGGGCGGCCGCCTTCCCGGCCATCATCAAGGCGTCGGCGCTGGGTTTGAATGGTGCGGTCCCGCCGAGCGACCGGATCGTCATGGCGGGCATCGGCTTCGGGATGCAGGGCCCTGGGAATATGCAAAATTTCCTGGGAAAGAACGAGGTCCAATGGGTGGCAGTCTGTGACCTGGACGATATCCACATGGCCGAGGCCCGTGACACCGTCAACAAAAAGTACGGCAACAAGGACTGCGCCACTTACAAGGACTTTCGCGAGCTTTTCGCCCGGGCCGATCTGAACGCCGTGTCTCTGGCCATTCCCGATCACTGGCATGCCATTTTGTCCATCACCGCGGTCCGGAACGGACTGGATGTCTACGGCGAAAAGCCCTTCACCCACAGCCTGCGCGAGGGCCGCGCACTCTGCAACGCGGTGAAGCGCTACGGCCGCGTCTGGCAGACAGGAAGCTGGCAGCGATCCACCGACAACTTTTACCGGGCGTGTGAAATCGTACGAAACGGCCGTATCGGCAAAATCCAGCGCGTCGAGGTCGGCCTTCCTTACGGCCATCACGACTTCGCCGGCACCTTCGGACAGGAAAAGATCGAACCACCACCTCCTGAGCTAGACTACGAGACCTGGCTCGGCCCGGCCCCGGTTGCACCTTACTGCAAGGCCCGCGTCCACATGAACTGGCGCTGGAACATGGACTTCGGCGGTGGCCAGCTCATGGACTGGATCGGCCACCACCTCGATATCGCTCATTGGGGCCTTGGGTTCGACCTCACCGGGCCCGTCGAGGTTTGGGGCAAAGGCGAATTCCCCACGACCGGCATTTACAACAGCCCCACCCGCTATTGGGTTGAAACGCTCTACGGCGATGGCACACCCATCATCATTGCCGGGGGCTACCCGGAAATCCAGAGCGGCACGAAATGGATCGGCGAGTACGGTTGGGTGTGGGTCGACCGCGGCGGATTCGAGAGCCAGCCCGCCCACTTGGTCAACGAGGTCATCGGCCCCAACGAGATCAAGCTCTACAGGAGCCGCGACCACTACCAAAACTTCCTCGACTGCGTCCGGAGCCGGGCGGCCACTATCGCTCCAGCCGAGGTTGCCCACCGCTCTGCCAGTGTCGGCCATCTCGGCGTCATCGCGATCGAAACCGGCCGGAAGATAAAGTGGAACCCGGCGACGGAAACCATCATCGGCGACCCGGAGGCGGAGCGACTGCTCAGCCATTCCTACAGGAAGCCTTGGCAGATCCCAGCGTGAGGAAAGGTGCGACCATGCGATACCACAAAAGGATGAGCAAAATCGGAACTGCCGTCGCCGCCCTGGCCATCATCGCCGGAACCGGATTTTCTTTGCGGGCACAGATCCCGGCGGCCGCCGCCTCGCTGGACCAGATCCTCAAAGAGATCTCGTCCTTCGACGGGGGCATCGACTCGGCTCCGTTCTGGAAGCTCCGCGACTATGTCTATGCCCGCAAGGATACGCCGGCAGCACGGGCCGAATGTGAGACAAGGCTCCTGGAATTCCTCGGGACCAGTGCGACGCCGGTCGCCAAAATGGCAGTCTGCCGCCAGCTCCGCGTGATCGGAAGCGATAAGTCGGTGCCTGTCCTCCAAGCCATGCTTCTGGATCCGAATACGTCGGACATGGCCCTCTATGCTCTGCAAAAAATCCCCGGAACGGCCGCGGACAAGGTCCTCATTCAAACCGTGTCGAAAACCGAAGGCGCCATGAAGACCGCCGTCATCGCGGCCCTGGGTGACCGCAAATGCAACGAGGCTGTGGCAGTCCTCGTCTCCCTGCTCAAGCCCAACGGCGAATATGCCGGCGCTGCGGCCCTCGCCCTGGGCGAGATCGGCGGCGAGACGGCCGCCAGGCCGCTCGTCACGCACCTCGCAGCAGCACAGGCAAACCTCAAGCCCATCGTCGCCGCATCGATAATGAAGTGTGCCGAAGGGCTCATGGCGGTGAAGAACGAACGTGCCGCGAGCGGCCTCTATGACAAGCTCCTGGGAGATCCGACCCTTCCCGTTCCAATTCGCAGGGCGGCCATGATCGGCAAGATTTCGGTAGCGGGAGATCGGTCCGCGGCGGTTCTGATGGATCAGCTCAAGGGCTCCGACGTGAGCATGCAGGAAGCAGCCATCGTCAAGATCAAGGACGTTTTCAAGCCCGAGGCCATCGGTCCGGTCTGCAGCCTTCTCCCCGGCTTGCAGGAAACGGCCCAGATCAAGCTCCTGGCGGTACTCTCCCTGTATCCGAAAGAACGAGTACTTTCTGCTGTGCTCCTGGCTGCACGGAGCGGCGCGCCGGCAGTCCGGATCGCGGCATTGAAAGCTCTTGAATCGGTGGGAAATTCGTCCACCGTACCGTTCCTGCTCGAGTCGGCGAGCAAGGCCCGCGGGGCCGAGCAGGGTGCAGCACGCAATGCTCTCGGCCTGCTCAAAGGGCGTCAGGCAGACGACACCCTGCTCGCCTTGTTGGCACAAAGACCGTCGGATGATGTTCAAGGAGAGATCCTTCTGGCGGTTGCCGAACGGCGCATCTTTACGGCGAAAAGCACAGTCGCCGGGCTCCTGAGTTCAGCCTCCCCGAGGGTACGTCTCCAGGCCCTGAGAACGCTGCGCGCGATCGGCACACCCTCGGATATGCCGTCGGTTCTGGCACTTCTCGTGAAGAGCGACGAAGAATCGGAGCAAATGGAAGCCATGACAACAACGGCCGCACTGGCTCAGAAGATCGCCAATCCCGACGGCCGCTCCAACTCAGTCAAGGCGCGGCTGGCCGGTGAGAAGGATGCGAATGGCCAGTTGATCTTCGAGCAAGACCCGAAGGCTCGTGCCCGTCTCTACCGCGTTCTCAGCCGGATCGGCGACGACAGCGCTCTTCCGCTGCTGCGCCAGGCGCTCAACGACCAGAACGAGGAGATCGTGGACGCGGCCGCCCGGGCCATCGCTGCCTGGCCGACGACGGGCGCGCTCGACGACGCCGTCCAGCTTGCCCAGAAGTCCAGGAACGAAACCCATCGACTGCTGGCCCTTCAAGGAATGCTGAGGATGATCCGCCAGGCAAGATACCGCAGGCCGGAAGCTGCCGTCGCCGACCTCAGGCAGGTCTATGTCCTGTCCTCCCGCACCGAGGAGAAGAAACTCATCCTGGGTGTTCTGCCGAACTTCGCTTGTCCGGAAGCGCTCGATCTGGCGGGAATTCTCCTCGGAGATCCGTCCGTAAAGGCGGAAGCTCAAGCCGCGATTGAGAAAATCAAGCCCAGGCTCACAAACAAATGACCTGTTTCATGGAGTTGTATCTGCAACAGTCAAAAACTCGCCTGAAATCCTGACTCTTGTAGATACGAATCGGCCGGCAAGGAGGTCGAGCATGATTGAAGGACAGGAATCAGCGGCGAAGGCTTTTCGCCTCAAATACGGAATGGTCGGCGGGGGCAAGGGCGCCTTCATCGGCGGCGTTCACCGCAAAGCCATCGCCATGGACGGACTGGCCGAACTGGTTGCGGGATGTTTTTCCACCGACTTTGAAAACACGCGCAAAACAGGCGAATCCTGGGGCCTCCCGGCTGACCGGCTCTATGAGGATTATCGGAAGATGATGAGAGCCGAGGCCAGACGACCCGACAAGATCGATTTTCTCGTCATCGTCACCCCCAATGATACTCATTACCCCATCGCCAGGCTCGCACTCGAAAACGGCATTCACGTCGTTTGCGAGAAACCGCTGGCCACCTCGAGCCGCGATGCCCGGGCGCTCGGAGTCCTGGCCAGAAAAAAAGGGTTGCTATTCGGTGTCACCTACGCCTACACCGGGTATCCGATCGTGCGGCACATGCGCGAGATGATCGCCAGGGGTGAGTTGGGAACGATTCGGTTCGTTGCGGCTGAGTATCCCCAGGACTGGCTGGCTACTCCCCTGGAAAAAACCGGCCAGAAGCAGGCCGCCTGGCGGACCGACCCAAGGCGGGCCGGCATCTCCAACTGCGTCGGCGACATCGGGAGCCACATCGAGAACATGGTGTCGCACCTCACGGGTCTCGAGATCCGTTCGCTTCTGGCTCGCCTCGATCACGTGGGTGAGGCTCGCGTCCTCGATGACAATGCCTCGATCCTCATCGAGTACACAGGCGGCGCGAAGGGCCTGTATTGGAGCTCGCAGATCGCTGTAGGCCACGACAACGGATTTCGCGTCCGGATCTACGGAACCAGGGCCTCGCTCGAATGGGCCCAGGAAAATCCCAACTATTGCAGGGTTGCCTACGTCGACCAGCCCACGGCCCGTTTGTCGCGCGGCCGGGACAAGATGTGCCCTGCAGCACAGAAATGGTCGCGCCTCCCCTCCGGACATCCCGAAGGCTACTTCGAGTGCTTTGCCAACATCTACTCGACGTACCTCACGGCCCTCCAGAAGAAAAAGGCCGGGGAAAGCCTGACTAAAGACGACCTCGACTTCCCGGGCATCGACGATGGTATCCGGGGCGTGAAATTCATCGAGAAGTGCGTCAACAGCTCCCAAAAAGGAGCTGTATGGGTAAAGTTTTAATTTCGACGAAGAAAAAATGTTGTGCTTTTGTGGTGAGCTGAAGAAAGTGGGCGTCACGATGGTAAGGTTTGGGGTGCACCCGCCGGAAAATCGGCGGTTCTTCATTCCACCCATGAGGAGAGTGAGATGAGCAGACCGGTCACCCTGTTTACCGGCCAATGGGCGGACCTCCCATTCGAGGAGATCTGCAGAAAGGCATCCGCCTGGGGCTATGACGGGCTCGAAATCGCCTGCTGGGGCGATCACATGGATGTTCGCAAAGCGGCAAACGACCCCGCCTACGCGAAAAGGAAACGGCAGACGCTCCAGAAATACAAGCTGGGCTGCTGGGCCCTCGGCGCCCACCTTGCCGGCCAGTGCGTGGGGGACTTATACGATGAACGCCTGGACGGATTCGCCCCGGCCGGGGTCAGGGGCAAGCCCGAGGAGCTGCGTCAATGGGCGATCGAGGAAATGAAGGCCACGGCGCGGGCCGCCAAATCCATGGGATGTGATGTTGTCAACGGATTCATGGGCTCGCCGATCTGGAAGGCGTGGTACTCGTTTCCGTCCACGACGGAGGAAATGGTCGAAGCCGGTTTCGACAGGATCGTCAAACTCTGGACACCCATCCTGGACGAGTTCGACAGGTGCGGCATCCGATTCGGCCTGGAGGTTCATCCAACGGAGATCGCCTTCGACTTCTACACTGCGCAGCGGCTCCTGGCCAAGTTCAAGGACCGCCAGGCGCTCGGCTTCAACTTCGATCCCAGCCATCTCATCTGGCAAGGGCTCGAGCCGCATCTGTTTGTCCGCGAGTTCTCGAAGAGGATCTACCATGTCCACATGAAAGACGCGGGGGTGACCCTGGACGGCAGATCCGGGATCCTGGGCTCACACCTCCCCTTCGGCGACCTGCGTCGCGGCTGGAATTTCCGCTCGCTTGGCCACGGCGACGTGAACTTCGAGGAGATCATCCGCGAGCTGAACGTGGCCGGTTACTCCGGGCCGTTATCGGTCGAATGGGAGGACAACGGTATGGACCGAGAGTCTGGCGCGCAGGAATCCCTCGAGTTCGTCCGTAACATCAACTTCTCCCCGTCCGATGTCCGCTTCGATAAGGACATGAAAAAATAGCAGGCCGGGAAATGCACGAAACACTCAAAAAAACCTTCCCGTATTTCGTAGGTTTCATGGTTTGATAAGAGCGTTATGAAGAAGACCAGTTCAGGAAAATTCGTTATCCCCCTCGTTTTGATGCTGGGCGCCGCTACCGGGACCTGGGTACTTTCCCAGCAAGACCCTACCAAGGAAGAGCTTAAGCTCCAACTGCCCAAGCCGATGTTCATCGGAACGCCGAGCAACATCAAGAGCCCGAACCTCGAACCCATCACGGGCAAGCCTCGTGGCCCTTTCTTCGTACCGAAGGGGACCAGGCTCCTGTCGCTGAACCGGCCGGTCACATCGAGCGACATGCAGCCGGTCATCGGCGAGCTGAACTTCGTCACAGATGGCGAGAAGTCCGGGGGGGACGGCTATTTCGTAGAGCTCGGCCCCGGCAAGCAATGGATCCAGATTGACCTTGGCGCTTCCTATGCACTCAACGCCATCCTGGTTTGGCACTATCACAGCCAGGCCCGCGTCTACCGCGATGTCATTGCCCAGGTTTCGGACGACAAGGACTTCCTCAAAGGGGTGGTCATAGCCTTCAACAACGACCACGACAACTCTTCCGGCCTCGGCATCGGCAAAGACAAGGAATACATCGAAGTGAGCGAGGGGCGCCTCATCGATCCCAGAGGGATCAGGGGGCGTTACGTCCGGCTCTACTCTGACGGGAACACCTCGAACGACCTGAACCACTACGTCGAAGTGGAGATCTACGGCACGCCGATCAAATGAGCAAGGCCGCTTTCTTAAGATTTTTTCTGGCCGCCCTGTTCGTCGGGCTCGCCTTCCGTCTCTGGCGCCTGGACAGCCGGCCCATGCACCATGACGAGGCCAACCAGGCAGTCAAGTTCGGTACACTGCTGGAAACCGGCGAGTATCGATACGACAGGAACGACCACCACGGACCGACGCTATACTACCTGACGCTGCCGGCTGCCTGGGTCCGCGGCCAGAAGACCCTGAGCGCATTGGATGAATGGACGCTGAGAGCCGTGCCCGCGGCTTTCGGCGTCGGCCTGCTCTTGCTTTTCGGTCTCCTGACCAGGAAGCTGGGACGGGAAGCGGTCGTCCTGAGTGCGTTTTTCGCGGCTCTCTCCCCGGCCCTTACTTATTACAGCCGGTTCTACATCCAGGAGTCTCTCTTCGTTTTCTTCTCTCTGGGATTCCTGATCGCGCTCGGGAGATACGCCTTCCACCCGGCAGCCGGCTCGGCACTGGCTGCGGGCGCATGCGCCGGGCTGGCCTACGCCACGAAGGAAACGTCAGTCGTCATGTTCGCGGCGGCAGGCGCGGCCTTCGTTGTTGCCATGATTTCGACAATAGGAATCCCGCGCCTCTCAAATCCATACGCCGATCCGCGCCGTATCAGAATCGTCCACATCCTGGCAGGACTGGGCGTGGCTGTGTCCATCGCGTTTGTCTTTTACTCCTCTTTCTTCCGGACTCCAGGCAGTACCGTCGAGTCCGTACGGGCATTCAAAGACTATTTCGCCCGCGGGACAGAACCGGGACTCCATGTGCATCCCTGGTTCTATTATTTCCAAATGCTGGTGTACTCCTCATCAGGCGGGCTGGTCTGGACGGAGGGTCTGATACTGGTTCTTGCTCTGGTGGGGACGGTCATCGCCTTCGGGCGAACGCGCACGGCTGGCGATCCGGATCAGATCGAGCCGGCCCAAATATCGTATGCCGAAGAGTGTTTCTGGCCACGCTACTTCTTTCTGTATTCTCTTTTCACGGCCGCAGCCTTCTCCATCTTCAGTTACAAGACGCCATGGAACCTGCTGGCTTTCTATGCCGGTCTGATTCTGCTGGCCGGAAGCGGTGCGGCGGCTCTGCTGAAAAGTCTCAGGTCACCCCTCGCGCGCAGCCTCTTGCTCATCCTGCTGCTGGCCGGATCCTGTCATTTGGGCCTCGAGAACTGGCGCGCGAATTATTCCTATCCCGCCGATCCGCGCAATCCCTATGCCTACGTTCAGACGAGCTCCGACTTCCTGCGCCTGGTCAAACGAGTGCACGACCTGACTGCCGTTCACGGGGATGGGAAGGATATGCTTGTCAAGGTTGTCGCCGGCCCTTATGAGCAATGGCCCCTCCCCTGGTACTTGAGGGACTTGCGGCACGTCGGATATTGGACCAGTCCGGCAGATGCGGGCGGGTTCGACCATGTGCCGGTTGTCATCGCCTCGCAAGAAAATGTGCAAAAACTGGAGAGCATCCTGGGCGATCATGCCCAAACCGAGACCTATGGCCTCCGGCCCGATATTCTCCTGACCCTATACATCGACCGTCCTCTCTGGGAACGATTCCTGAACCGCAAATGATCGTGGATAGCCGCAGATGGCAACCGGCATTTATCTGCCCCGCGAACACGCAGATTCCTGTTTTGCGAAGTATCTCTCTGCGACCTCCGGAACCATATAAAGAGGGCTTGGCAAGTGCTTGAAAACACTATCTAATGCGAGCGAAAAGTGTGGACTTCGCGCGCAATGAGATTACGGTGCTGGACGGCAAGGGCTGCAAGTATCGCGTGACCATGCACTCAAGCAGTGCCAGGGATGCCTTGCGCGCGCATCCGGAGAGGACCCGCGAACTGCATCAAAGGGGGTCTCGGGCAGTCCGGAGTCCGGCGGATGCGCTTTGAGGTTTTGGGAGATGTCTCTCGCAACTGCTACACTGCCCGGAACCGAGGCCTTTGATCGCTGAGCCAATCAGGGCATATCAGGGATAAATCGAGCACACAAAAGGCGTTGCAAACCTCATCCCCAAGATCTATATTCGCCAAAAGACCGGCAGCCACGGCTGTGTTCCTCGCTTTTCCCCCCGCGTGCCAGGCTGGTCAGCCTACTTACAAGTTAGCAAGACCTTGGACATGTCGACCACCAGCTTGAGCAAGCGCGAATTGAGGCAACGTACCGCTGAGCTTCGCGCGCTGATGTGTGAGTGGGATCCAATCGGAGTGATGGACGATCCCGGGTGGCCGCGCGACGAATATGACTGCCTCGTCGGTCCGGTTCTGACAAAGCTCCAAGCCGGCGCATCTACATCTAACATCGCGGACTATCTTCGTGATGAGGTCAGGGATCATTTCGGACTATCGCCCAAGCACTACGATTTTCTAGCTGTAGCGTCGCGCGTCCAAAGCTGGTTCAACCGAAATTGGCGAGACCTGGCGGAACCGGTAACGATCTTCGGGGCGCTTCTGAACGAAGGCGTGGATGTTTGGCGTCCGGTCCAGGCCCGGCCACTCGGACCTGGAGTTTTCAGAATCGTGGGTGTGGACGCGGACGTCACCGACGAAACCTGGCAGTTTCCCGCGGGAGCAATCCATAGATGTGAACCGAAACAGCTCAGCGATGGGACTGTGCAAATGACAGCCGTCGAACTGGTGGAGGCGGCCGGCTAACCTGCCGATGAACCTGATGAAGCCGGCCCACTTCGCGGCCGACTTCGCAGGTTAGCGGCTATATGTTAGGCAACCGAGGAGGGGGCGATGGATCCGTTGCAACGGCGAGCCGCTAGACTGCTCGTCATTGATCCCGAGAACAGTGTCCTTCTCTTCCAGTACGAAGATGATCGGCTCAAGTGGTGGGCGACGCCCGGCGGTGGGCTCGAAGGCGAGGAAACCTTCGAGGAGGCCGCTGCTCGGGAGGCGGCTGAAGAACTCTCTCTCACTGGTGGGACACTCACGCCGCTTTGGTGCCGGACCGTGGAGTTCACATTCCGCGGCCAGTCGGTCCGGCAAGTCGAGCGCTATTTCCTCATGCGAATATCACGGCATGACGTCGCACTCGCCGAAACCGTGCAAGAGGCGCATCGCCGCGAGGGCATCATCGCCGCGCGCTGGTGGTCGCTCGCGGAGCTCGAAACGACGTCCGAGCGAGTCTTTCCCGAGGACCTCTGCGAATACCTCCGTGGTCTGCGGCCATCCGATAGTCTTCGCGCGCCTCGTTCCTTCGGATCTCTCGCCGGGACCGAAGGCTGAGGGCTCGGTGTAAGTAATGCAAGGACTGCCCGACAAGCGGTTGAAGCTGCCCGTGCGTCCCGTAACCGCCCGTGCTTGCGCACGGTCCGCGCCAAGCCGCCCCGCAGCTTAGCCGCGGCGTTGGGTGGACAGGCAATCGAAGGCAAAGATGCTCTTCAAGACCTTGAAGACCCTTGATGTGCGGAGCTGCGAAGAATGGCGGAAGTGGCTCGCCGAGCATCACGATTTGGAATCGGAGGTGTGGCTTGTATTCCACAAGCGTGAGACCGGGCAGCCATCCATCGCCTACGATGATGCCGTCGATGAGGCCCTGTGCTTCGGCTGGATCGACAGCCTGATCAAGCGTCTCGATGAGGGGCGGTATGCCCGCAAGTTCACGCCTCGGAAGCCTGACAGCAGGTGGTCGACCGCCAATCGCAAACGGTATGCGCAGCTTAAGGCAAGCGGACGGTTGATGCCGGCTGGGTTGAACCGAGCTCCAACTGATCGAAGCGGTGATGCGCCAAGGCCGTCGCCGTCGATGGTCCCACAGTACATTCAAGAAGCACTTAGAAGGCACCCAACAGCGTGGAACTATTTCGAGGGCCTCGCGCCATCATATCGGCGCATGTACATCGCTTGGATCGATTCCGCCAAGCAACAAGAAACGAAGATGAGGCGGCTGCAGGAGGCCATCGGCCTGCTCGCCGCGGGCAAGAAGCTTGGATTGAAATAACGCAGCGCCGCGGCTCAGGGCCGATCGTTGATCGGCATTGGGGCGACGGTCACCCGCCAGCTCCTGCCACACCACTGTGCATACGGGTCCGTACACGGCGGTTCGATCGGTTACCCTGGCACTCGCCGACCTCTGCGTCGCGGCTGCGGTGCACCATGTACAACCGCCGCTTCATTTCTTGAGGAGTGGCAGGTAAGGATTGGTCGTTTTGGGATCGTCGCCTGAAGCGGGAACGCGCGCGGCCCACAGCATGCCGCGCTTGACGATCTCGCGCGCCTGCGGCACGTTGAAATCCGCTGCGGAGTGGCCGAGCGATGAGTAGAAAATCCGGCCCTTGCCGTACATCTTCTTCCACACGACCGGCATGACCGAGCCCTGGATCCAGGGGGCATCCTGTCCTGAAAACACGGTGGTGGCCAGGACCTCGACACTGGGATCGACGAGCAGGTAATACTGCTCCGAATGCATCTTGAAATCGGTCAGATCCCTGGTGATGGGATCGTCATGGTTGGTGATGCTGACCTCGTAATCGATGATGCCACCCGGATGGGCCACCCAGATGCCGCCGACCATAAACTCGTACTCCGTCTCCCCCCGGAAGGAGTCCGCCATGCCACCGTGCCAGCCGGCCATGCCCACACCGTTCTTGAGCGCATCAAGAAGCCCTTTTTCCTGCTGCGCAGTGATCTTGCCTGCGGTGATGGACTGGACAACGAGCGATAATGATTTCATCTTTTCGGCGTCCAGATAGGAATCGAGCGTCTGGGAAATCTCGACGTCAAAACCCTGTTCGATGAGCCAGGGGGCGAAAATATCCACACACTGCCTGGGTTCGTGCATAGCCCCGCCCCAAACCATGAGGACGCGCTTCTTGGCGGCGGGGGTCTAGTGTGTCCAGGCGAAAGCACTGAAGACGAAGATCGATATTATGAGAGAGATGATCATCAGAAATCGAAGCATGGTTTCCCGGCGTTCCCTGCTCATCCTGCCACCATCCTTTCGGCATTTCGGACAAAGTCTCTGTTTTACGGCACTTCCTCACTCATGGGGATCGTCTAAAAAGGTGTTTGTTTCTTGTTCAGAATCCTCAGCACCCGATCGAGAAGACTGACCTTGCTCTTATGGGACATGAACGCGCTCTTGAATCCCATGATGGTGATGCTCTTCAGATCTTGCTCGGTCAAGCCAAAGGTGCGGCAGGCGGTCAGGTACTCCTTCGTGAGCGTGGTTTCGGACATCAACCTGTTGTCCGTGTTCAGCGTGAGGCGCAATCCCCAATCGTAATACAGGCGCAGAGGGTGCTCTTGCAGTGACTTGACCGCCCCGGTGTGGACATTCGAAGTCAGGCAGATCTCCAACGGTATGCGGTGATCGTTGACATAGTTCAACAGATCTCCGTCTTCCTTCAACCGCGTACCGTGGCCGATGCGGTGAGTGTTCAGGTTGTGGAGGGCCTGTTTGATGGAATCCGGGCCGTAAGCTTCCCCGGCATGCACCGTGCAGTTGATGTTGTTTTTGCGGATCAGGTAGAAAGCTTCGTTGTGGTCTTTCGCCGGGTACTGGTCTTCGAATCCGGCAAGGTCGAATCCGACAACCCCCTGGTGCTTGTAGGCGACAGTCAGCTCAGCCAGGCGCAGTGAAGTCTCGGGCGAAATGTTGCGAATGCCGCAAACGATGACGCCGGTCTTGATGTCGACTTCCCGCTCCGCCCTGGCAAGCCCATCCAGGACCGCGTTCATCACCTGGGTCAACTTCATTCCCTTGCGCGTGTGCAGAATGGGCGAATAGCGCACTTCCAGGTAAAGGATGTTTTCCGCCGCATTATCCAGAGCCAGTTCGTAGGCGGCGCGGGTCAGCGCTTCCGCGTCCTGCAACACGGCGAGGGTGTAGTCAAAGCGCTTCAGATACTCAACCAGACTGCGCGGCGTTTTCTTCGGCAGCAGGAAGAGTGAATGCAATTCATCGAGCGAATTCGCCGGCAGCGACACGCCCCGGCTCTGCGCCAATTCCCATATTGTCTCCAGGCGCAGGGATCCATCCAGATGGCAATGCAGCTCCACCTTGGGCAGCGAGCGGATGAAGTCCTCGGAAGGAACTTCGCCGGACCCTTCGGATGGTTTCACCGAATCAAACTTTTCCCGATCGTCTCTCGTGCTCATCGCGTCCTTCAGGTTCTGATGCTCTCCGCAGCAAGGCTGAACCCCATTTTCGATTATGCGAGCAGTTGCCCCTCCTTGAACAAGGCGTTCATGGCCTTGAACTGCGGATGATTTTTGTCCTGCGCCCATTCGAAGGCGACAGATTCATGGTTGGTGAGCACGGCGCCCGCCTGGGTCATGCGGTCGAGCGCATGCCGGCGATACTCCGCGCCGCGGCCGCTGATGCACTCCCAGCAGAGATAGACCTGGCTGCCCTGCCTCAGGAGCTCTATGACCGTCTGCATCACGCAGATGTGGGCCTCGATCCCCGCCACGACAATCTGCTGCTGCGCACTTCCAAGACCCGGCCTCGCCTCTCGGAACAGGTTTTCGAAACCGGGATCGCCGCAACAGCCGAAACTCGTTTTATCCAGATACCACTTGGGTGTTTTCACCGCATCGAAAGCGGCGCGAATCTCGGAATGAGTTCCTCCCAGGCCTTGCGGGTACTGCTCTGTCATCACGATAGGCACTTTGAACAGTTCTGCCAGCTTCAGGAGCCTCTTTGTCGCTGCAATAACCAGGCCGGGCCGCTCAATCATTTCCATCAATTTGCCCTGAAGATCGATGATGAGCACGACGCTGCGGTTCACATCCAAAAGTTCCATGTGCGACTCCTCTCCTCTTTTCCATGCATAGGAAAGCACGGCCGCTGCAGGTTGTCAAAATACCCGAGCCGCAACCGTTTGACAATTCCTTTGTGGCCGCGCGCCCCAACATTATCCTTGCCTCGGCTTGAAAATGGGAACTAACATCTGCGCGCTCTCCTTACCCTGGTCCATATGCGGTCGAAGGCATCCCAATGAAGTTCATCATCGACGGGAAAGGGATGATCCAATTCAAGAGCATCGGATGCGGCAGCGGCGGGCAAAGGACCCATGAGGGGATCCCCGCGCCCGCCATTCCGACAGGAGATCAGTTTCATTCGATGGAGTAGCTGAGATATGCGTCTCGCGATCACCCGTGAGGTCAGCCGGCAGATTGGATTGTGCGAGCTCACCTATCAGGCCCGCCAGCCGATCAACATCGACCTGGCCAGGATACAGCATCGTCTTTATGAGGAATGCCTGCGTGCCGCAGGCTGTTCGGTGCACCGCCTTCCCGAGGAACCCGATCTCCCGGACTCCGTGTTCGTAGAGGATGCCGCTGTCGTGTTGGATGAGTTGGCGGTGATCACACGGCCGGGAGCCGTCATACGAAGGCAGGAGACTCGATCTGTCGCAGATGCCCTGCGCCCCTACCGGCACCTGGTCTGCGTTGAAGCCCCGGGAGTCCTTGATGGGGGAGATGTGCTGCGCCTCGGCAGGAACCTGTTCGTTGGCCTCTCGCAAAGAAGCAACGAGGCGGCCACCCGGCAATTGCACGAAATGCTGCAGGGCTACGGCTACGCCGTGACCGGTGTGCAGGTGAAGGGCTGCCTGCACCTGAAGTCTGCCGTGACGCAGGTCGCCGAGAACGTGGTGCTGATCAATCCTCATTGGGTTGACGGTAGCGCATTCAATTCGATGCAGTTGATCGAGGTAGATCCCAACGAGCCGTCCGCAGCCAACGCGCTCATGATCGGCGACAGCGTGGTGTTCCCTTCGGCGTATCCGGCCACGCGGAGGCGTTTGGAGGCACGCGGAATTCAGGTCCGCGTCGTCGATGCCTCGGAGCTGGCCAAGGCCGAGGGAGGAGTCACCTGCTGCAGCCTGATCCTTTAAAAAGACATTCTGATCTGCTTTGCTTTGTCCCGGGCCGCGTCAGTCAATAATGACAATCTCGACTTGGTCGTTCCTCGCCTCCGGTTTGGCCCCGGGCGATCGCACGGAAAATCCTTTCGACAATCGGCGTCATCCTGCCGTTCCAGTGCCGGGCAGAGACGCCCGAATTCACCTGCCCTGCCAGCTGTTTTCATTAAGAATTGCCAATAAATCAAAGCCCTTGGGCGTAATGAAGGAATTCAAACAGGCTGAGATCCTTCATGAGGCTCTGGGCGATCGCCGTGCTTCCTCTGCGGAGGCTGAGGCCAGCTTTTACCCGGAAATCCGGGACCCCGCAGCGTGCTTTTAAATGCATCTCGAGGAGAGGGCCGAGGACCGAGTTCCAGCGAGCCCGGCAAATCGATCCGCTAATAGCATATTGATGAATAATCCGGACTAAGCGCAATACTGTTCACTTAATGATTTGGATATGATCCTCGATCCTCAGCCTTTCCGTGCCAGACCGCTTCCGTGGCCTGAGTTTGTAATTACTCATCTTTCGCTTGATGCCGCGCGGATTACGCCGCGATCGACTCGACAC